>CAZJRS010000060.1:0-22893 GCA_964548585.1 uncultured Methanocella sp.
TCCGCTTTTTCGGAGCGGCCGCCCTTCTTCTTCAGGTCTTCCTCGATCCACTCGATTCTTCCTAATGCGGGCTGTCTCATGGTGAGGCCGATCTTGCTCTCTCTCGGGTCGTGCTCATTCAGGCTAACGGTGACGATCCTGGCCCTGACGTGGTCACCCTCGTTGAGCGACCTGTTGGTTTCCCTGCTGGTCAGGCGGGCGTTCTTCTCGTCGTAGGTCATGAACTCGTCGGCGATCTGGCTGACGTGGACCAGGCAGTCCACCGGCCCGACGGCCACGAAGGCGCCGAAGTTGACTATTTCGACGACAGAGCCTTCGATGATCTCCTGCTGTTCCGGCTTGTATGCAATGGCGTTGAACGTGACCTCGTAATAGACGGCGCCGTCTCCCACCAGAATGTGGCCTTCGCCGATCTCCACGACTTCGATGACCGCCACGATTGAGCCTAGCGTCTTGTCGATGCGGCCTTCGAGCTTATCCCTGAGGGTCTCCGCAATCACAGTCTCCAGATCCTCTTCCAGCCTCTGGGGCGGTATCCTGATGATATCAACGAGTCTAACCTTTCTGTACATTAGAATCCCATCCGTATGAATATAATCATTGATATGATATTGATTTATTCCATCTCAAGCTTGTGCCGGGACCTCATGAAGATGGTCCTGACGCCTTCGTTTTTAAGGCGTTTGCGTAGTACCATGTCGTTCGTAAACACCGGTACGCTCATCTGTTTCCCGAGCAGGATCAGCACCTCGTCAGCGCTTCCGGGCGCTGTAACGATCTCACAGCGAGCCATTAACCCGCTCGCAATGGCGAGAGCCGTGCGATCCTTCCCTCGGACTTTTTTCTTCAGCGAATCGATCTCGTCTCTGACTGCTGATGGCACCAGGAACTCATCATATCCCAGCCGGCGCAGTTCGTCGAACACGTCGACGCCGTGCTGCCCCGGGACCATGAGCCCGTTGGTGTCGACCAGTACTTTCAACCGATCAATTCTCCGACACCGATCAACCGCCACCTGGCGCCGATCCTGCGGCTGATGGCTATTCTGGCGCCCACTTCTGCGCATACCGGGCGCTTGAGCTTGACTTCGGCCTCGCCTCCTCTTGCTGAGGTGACTACGCCTATGGTCATCGAAGTGCCTACGCTGAGCATCAGCGGTTCGCTGGTCGCGATAGGCTTGACTTTTTCATCTTCGCTGACGCCTACCACTCGTTCGAGCAGCTGGGTCTTGATGACAAACTTGTTCCACACCGGGGGAAGAGTGCCGGGCCTGCCGATTACCTGGCCAGCCATGCCGTCGCTCTTGGTCATTGCCGGGTCCAGCTTGGTGCCTACCGCGAGAAGGCCTCCCGGGGTCGCCACGTCCACGGATTCGCCACCGTAGACCAGCCTGGTCACCGTGGTAGTAATGGGGATCCAGTTTTCTTTGTTCTCCGACTCTACTTTACGGCCGGGCCTGATCTCGATATCGTCCTTGACCGCAAGCCTGCCGTGAGAAATCGTACCACCTATCACTCCGCCACTGAGTTTTGTCGGGGTTGTGCCCGGCTTGTTGACATCGAATGACCTTGCCACGTATAGGGTGACAGGCTTTTCGAGATCGTGCTTAGGGGTCGGAATCTTCTCTTCGATGGTTTTGATGAGGACGTCGATGTTGACCTTCTGCTGCGCAGATATCGGCACGATCGGGGCGTTCTCAGCCACAGTGCCTTTGACGAACGTCTTGATCTGGTTATAGTGCTTGATCGCATCTTCCCGCGATACGATATCGATCTTGTTCTGGGCGATCACAACGTTCTTGATCCCGATGATATCCAGCGCCATCAGGTGCTCTTTCGTCTGGGGCTGCGGGCAGGGCTCGTTGGCCGCAATGACCAGCACAGCGCCGTCCATAATTGCTGCTCCCGAGAGCATGGTTGCCATCAGCGTCTCGTGGCCGGGTGAGTCTACGAACGAGACCGTCCTGAGCTCCACGGTATCTCCGCCGCACGTCGGGCACTTTGGGGTTGCGCAATAGCACTCCGGCTCATTGCAGTTCTTACACTTGTAAAAGGTACAGTCGGCGTAGCCGAGGCGAATGGAGATGCCTCGCTTAAGCTCCTCGCTGTGGGTGTCGGTCCACACGCCTGAGAGAGCGCTGACCAGGGTGGTCTTACCGTGGTCTACGTGGCCCACCATACCGATATTAACGACAGGCTGTGACAAATCTGGTTCCTCCGGAAGAAATAATGTATGAGATGAACTATCTGTATATATCAATCTTCGCGATGTTCTTACGATTTAGTATCACTTCTCATATAAGTACATTTAGGACACTTAAAAAGATAGCGGGATTGCTTCCATTTTCATTTCTTTAAAGCGCCGTCTGTGCCGAGGCTTATTGATCAGAGTCAAGGGTGCTCTTCTTTCCGCTTCCCCGGTAACACTCTGGTCCCTGGAGTGATACGTCGATCTTAAAACTCTAGATATCCTTGCCGGTATATAACCTGTTGACTTCCATGAACTCGATCCTGCTGATCTGCACCGGACGGGTGTACTGGTTACAACCACAGTAGGGGCATTTAATAGCACTGCTGGTGTCCCCGTTATGGGCAAATGCGAATATGCGCTTGCATCCTGAGCACAGGGACTGAAGGTAGATTGTCATTTTATACTTCCTGATTGAATCTATCGAATAGCACGGGAATGTCCAGGAGCCGGGTCAGCAGACATCTCTGCATGCTAACCCAGTTCCCGGTTATGTGGGTTTTTTATAATCTTAAGCGGCTATACCACGGCTGTATCTCTATTGCCGTTTTCATTATCTGCCCCGATGACCTTTTTCAGGTCGACCAGGATCAGCAAGCTGCTTTTCAGCTTGCATATGCCCTGGATGTAGCTCTGGTCCCGGTTGGCGACGAGCACTTGATTGACCGGGTCCACCTGGGAACCCTTGATGTGCTTGACCTCGGAGACGTTATCCACCATGAGCCCGACGGTCTTTCCTTCGACCTCCACGATGACGATGCGTGAACTGCCGTCAACCCTTCGCTCTTCCATACCCAGCCGTTTCCGCAGGTTCACCACCGTAGTAATGTGACCCCTGAGGTTGATCATTCCCGTGATATCGATCGGGGCCTGTGGTATCGTGGTTATCTCGCCGACCCGGATGATCTCCCGGATCTGCGAGATGTCTGCTCCGTACTCTTCGCCACCAAGGTGGAATACGACTACCTGTATGTCCTTTCTAACCTCACTCTGCTCAGCCATGTTGCGGCCTCCTAAAACCGGTGGAGTCTTACTCCACCTTTAGCTTGCCTACTTCGATTTTAAGCTCTTCCGCGACTCGGGACAGATCGGCAGCCATGCCGGCAACCTGCTCGGCGATCGACGTGGTTTCCTCCGACGAGGCGCTGACCTCTTCCGAGCTGCTCGCGCTCTCTTCTATGATGGCGGCCATGTCTTCGACCGCTTTGACCACGCGCTGGGTATCCTCCGCCTGCTTCGCAGTCATGGCGGCGATCTCCTGCGCCTTGGCTGTCGTCGTATCGATCAGGTGGCCGATGTCCTCCAGGCTTTTCAGCGATTCGGCGACGACCTTGTTGCTGGCGTCCACCTCTGTCGTGCCCTTGTTCATCGATTCGACCGCCCGGGCTGTCTGGTCCCGGACCTCGCCGATCAAGGTATTGATCTCTTCGGCAGCCTTGGCCGCATCCTCGGCCAGCTTCCTGACTTCCTCTGCGACAACCGCAAAGCCCCTGCCCGCTTCACCTGCCCTGGCGGCCTCTATTGCCGCATTCAGGGCCAGCAGGTTAGTCTGGCCCGCAATCGCGGTGATCATATCCACGATCTGGCCGATCTTCTTGCTCTTCTCGCCCAGGTTCTGGACGATGTCGGCGCTCTCCTTAACTGCCATGTGCAGGTCGCTCATCTTCCGCATAGCAACCTTAGCGTTCTCCGAGCCTTTCCTGGCTTCTAGGTTTGCCTTGACCGCGTCTTCGCTGGTCTGCCTCGCACCGTCGGTCACCTGGTTGATCGACCTGTTCATATCGTGCATCAGGCTGCTGATCTCATCGATGTTCTTTGCCTGATTCTGGCTTCCGGAGGCGATCTGAGTAATGCTCTCGGAGATCTGCCTGGACGAGCTCTGCACCTGGCCGATGCTGCTCGATACACTATTGCTGGCACCCGCCACTTTCTCGGCGATCTTGTTGGCGGATACCGTGATCTCCTGCAGCTGCTTCTTCGCTTCTTTCTCTTTCGTAATATCTCTGAAGATGCCGCTGAACCCGGCCAGGTTACCGTCGGCATCCTTCATGGCGGATACACTCGCGGCGATCGGGATCTTTTTGCCTGCCCTGGTGGTGATGACGTTCTCCATCTGCAGGACCTGGCTATTCTCTCTGGCCATTTTCTGGGCGATGGAAATCTCGAGCCCGAACACATCGTCGCCCTTGCGCCCGAGGGCCTCATCCTGACGGTAGCCCAGCGTGTTGAGCGCTACATAGTTGATGTACGTCAGGTTGCCATTTACATCCAGAACACCGTGCATGTCGCCGATGCTTTTCAGGATGGCATCGCTGAAAGCGGCTTTGTCCGTTGAATCTTTCTCCGCAGCCTTGATCTTCTCGTTCTGGGCCCGTTCCAGGGTGATATCCTTGAAGAGTTCCATGCCGCCGATGATCTTGCCGGTATTGTCATAGATTGGCGAGGCGTTGCCCCTTATCCAGACCTGGCTGCCATCGGCGCCCTTGACCGTGGTCTCAAAGTTACTGACCGGCTCGTTCCGCTTCCAGCACTCCAGCACTGCACAGCTCGTCTTGCAGGCAGGACTGTTATAAACGTCATAGCACTTCTTACCGATGACCGCTTTCGGGTCTACGCCGATCGCCTTAGCCGCAACATCGTTCATGTATGTGATGTTCCGCTCTTTATCGTAAACGGACATGGGGTCGTTGATGGATTTCAGGATCGACTCGTTGAAGGCGATGCGCTCCTTTATGTTAGCCACCATCTTCCTGACCGCGCCTGTGAGCTCGCCGATCTCGCCGCCGGTGGCGCCTGTCGCGACCACCGTGTCCAGGTTTCCATCCGCCACGCTGTTCGCGATGATGACCAGCTTGTTGATCGGCTTGACGATCCGAGTCACTACCACTAACCCGACGATCACTGCCAGGATGGCCATTACGACACCGACGCCTAAGGAAGTCATCGTCATGTTGTTCATGGTTGCCATATCCTGACCTACGTCGTAGCCGACTGCGATGACGCCTATTGTCTTGCCGTTAATATCCTTTAGCGGCATGTAGTTGACGAACAGCGTCTGGCCTTCGATGGTGAAAACGTCCGAGACTGTCTCACCCTTGTTTAACACACGGGATGCCACTGCAGAGTCGATTTTCGAACCTACCAGGCGATTTCCATTAGTGTCTTTTACACTGTTCGCTACCCGGATGTCCCCCTGAATGATGGCGCAGAACCCATCCGAACTCGCGGCCACACTGTCTACCAGGAGGCTGTTTTCGTTTTGCACGTGGGCGATGAAAACCGCGCCGAGAAGGTTTTCTTTCTCATCATACACAGGAACGGCGTCGATGATCGCCAGGGCTTCACCGGTTTCTGTCTCCTTGACCCGGTCTTTCAGGTTGTTGTTCTGAACGGTGGTTGAAGATAGTAAGTCGGTGCCATAGACTTCTTTTCCCGCGAGGGCGCTCAGAATATACTCATTCGTTGTCCTGTCTCCCGAGAGGTCTGTGGACGAACGAGCCAACATTATGCCATCTTTATCTGTGACTGAAACGATGTCCAGCGAATATTCGGAAGCGTAATCGTCGACTAATCTTTTCATAGCCGCATTGTCGCCTGCTTTCAGATTCATCAGAATGCTTGCATCCCCGGCGATCTTCTGGCCATTGATCCGGTCTTCATCGATCACAGACTGGTATGACAATATGCCTATATGTCCGATATTCTGGCCTTTAGTCTGGAATTCCTTGTTTTTCTCCGTCGTGAGTGCCGTACTCGAATAATATGAGAGTACAAGCGCTGGCACAATGGCCACGATTATGATCAGTGCGATCAGTTGTACTGATATACTGCGTAAATCTAATTTTTTGCTCATTTTCCCACCATATCTATTATTATCATATTATTTCAAATTTGAAAGCTAAATTCGACTTATTTTTACAAAATAAGCTCGAAACTAAAATATTTGACATTAGGATATAAGTCTGTGTATTATTGCTTGGCAATGTTACTTAGCAGGTTAAAATTTCAAATAATGCAGTGGTTGAGGCACAATGGGAAAATGCCAGGGCGACTTGTTATTCAATGCAGGGCATTGAAGCTAATGCCCGGCAATAGACTAAGTATATTAAAAAATGCCTGACTTATTATTCTATTAATGAATAACCGGCGTGAAGGGCTGGAGCTTGTGAAAAATATTCTCCAGATAACTCCTAAGGGTATGACTATAACAGAAATCAGCGAAAAACTGGAGATGAACCGTAATTCGATCGCCAAGTACCTGGACATGTTATTAATGGCTGGCCTCGTTGACCTGAAAACCTTTGGCCGCTCCAAGATATACCGGTTATCCAGCCGGATACCGAACGCTGTCACAGTTAGCTTATCCTCTGAACTGATCCTGTTTCTCGATGAAAGCCTCCGGATCATGGATGTCAACGATCAGTTTCTCAAGTTTACGGGGCTTGACTACGACAAAGTCATTGGTCGGTCCATCGATGAGATCAACGTTGGTATCCTGGTCCACCCCGAGATTTTGCTGAACTTGAAGGACGCACTGCGGGGTAGAGAGTACTCCATAGAAATTCGCGTACAGCGGGGCAAGGAAACCTATCATTTCAAGGCCAAGCTGATCCCGGTTACGGCGCGTGACCATCGGTCTCAGATCGCACTTGTGTTTGAGGACATCACGGCAAGAAAACTGGCAGAGATCGCCCTGAAGGAGAGCGAGACCCGGTACCGCGCAGTCGTGGAAGACCAGACCGATATGATTTGCCGGATGACCCCGGACATGTCCATCATGTTTGTGAACGAAGCCTGGCGCCGGTACTTCAGCATATTTACAAAATTTTTCCAGGGCCAGAAGTACCTGGATATCATACCCTCATCCAACCGGGCGGCTTACCTGCAGAATTTCAACAGTATCAGGATGAAAAGACCCGTGATGACCTTCGAGAACCAGATCATCTTTCCCGATGGAACCACACACTGGCTACAATCGATCTACCGTGGCATCTTCAACCCGGCGGGCCAACTGATAGAAATGCAGATCGTCGCCCGGGACATCACGGAACAGAAAAAGGCGGAAGAATCGCTTCACCTGGCCTTGTTCTCCATGGACAACGCCACGGACACGATCGTCTGGGTTAACTCCAGCGGCCAGTTCATTTACGTTAATATTACTTTCTCCCGGAAGCTGGGCTATTCTCGCCAGGAGCTCTTGACCATGCATGTCTGGGACATCGATCCTATGTTTCATCCTGACAGCTGGGATGCTCACTGGAAAGACGTCAAGCAGAAAAACCACCTCAAACTGGAATCGGCTCACCGGGCCCGGGATGGTACCCTGATCCCCATGGAGATCACGGTGAATTATATGCGTTTCGGAGATATTGAGTATCACTGCGTTTTCGCCAGAGACCTCTCGGAGCATAAGTATGCCCAGGTGACCAGCCGGGAGAACCAGTATTTCATGCGCTCACTTATCGATGCCATGCCGATACCTGTCTACTTCAAAGATCGGCGTGGGGTTTACTTCAGCTGTAACCCGGCGTTCGAGAAGTATTTCGGTATAGATAAAGATCGGATCATCGGGGCAACTGCCTATGACCTGCTGACTCCTGATTCTGCCGATATGTGTACCAGGCTGGATGCCGCACTGCTTAACGATGGTATCTATCAGGTCAAAGAAGTGTGCATACTACTGGCAGACGGCTCGGTGCGTCAGTTCGTTTACCACAAAGTGCCGTTCCATGATACTGCCGATAGCCTGGGCGGGATCATCGGCATCCTGATCGACATATCACACGAGCTGAGCCAGTAAATGCAGTACTGTTCATATCTGATTCTGACTGCGGGCTAGTTAGCTGCGGTGTTGTCGTCCCTCTTTTTTTCGGGCTTCGTGGCCGCCACTCTCTTCCCGGTGTACCCGGTCGTGCTTATCCTGTAAGAGGGCTTTTTTCCTGCGAAGTGCTTCCTGCTCTTCTTCCTCTTCTTCATCCATCTGTCTGCGTGATTTCTTTTTGATCTCCACTTTTAATGCCTCCCATCATTGGTTTGATGACCATTCAACAGTTGGCTTATAAGCTTATCTAAGCCAACATAATTCTCTACGTGCGAATCCTAAGTATATTTTTCCCTTCCTGTTCAAATCACCGGTAATGGTGCCAGATATATAATTTACACAGTGTATCAGAGGCTTTAATACCCAGTGACACTAACCTGACAGCTATAAATTTCTCGGGTCATCACTATGAGGACGATCATATTTACTCACGGAGACAGCGATGGTATCTGCGCAGGTGCCCTCGCGCTGGCCGCTTTCCCTGACTCACCTATCTACTTTACTAATGCAGTCTCTATTCTGGCTGACCTGGAGAACGCCGTGGGCTACGACCGGGCTGTCATATGTGATATTGCCATCAACATACCCAGCAGTGCCCGGCTTAAGGAACGTATCGATCTCCTTTCGGCCCAAACAGAAGTGGTCTACCTCGATCACCACCCTCTGCCAGAAGGCTTTTCTGCCGACTGGCTTATCAGTAATGTTTCTTCAAGCGCATCCGAGATGACTTACAGGCACTTTAAAGACATTCTGTCCTCTGACATGAGTCGTGTAGCCCTGTATGGTGCCATTGGGGACTATCGCGACGATTCCCTCGGTATCTATAATATGGTGCAGAACTGGGATAAGCGGAGCCTTTACTATCAGGCCGGTACCCTGTCGCAAGGCATCGAGATCGGCAGGCGTGACTACGACTGGAAGAGATACCTCGTGATGCAGCTGGCTAAGAATGTGCAGCCCTCGGATATCCCGGTACTGGCCAGTAATGCGATCAAAGCCTCGCAGCTGGAGGATGAGCTTCGACTAAATGTAAAGAGGGATGTCCTCCGACTGAGTAATATTTCCTATGTCATAGACCAAAAAGCGTGTATGTCCAAGGCGGCGATCTACGCGAGGGTCTATGGTGGGACGCCGGTCGGCATGTCGGCAGAATTCCGAAATCACCGGGATGTCTACGATTTTAGCCTCAGGGCGGTCGGGGACATCAATCTCAACCTTATCGTAAGCCGTATTGCTGCGAAATACGGTGGTAACGCCGGTGGCCATCCCCTTGCTGCGGGTGGCAGAGTCTCAGCAGGCAGCCTGAAGGAGTTCCTCAAGGATCTTGACGATGCGATCGGAGATGCACTGGATGGCTGATGTCCGCCGTACTACCATGGGCTTAAACCGCAAACCCGCAACAGTTTTATCGACTACCACTATGATCAAACCGGAATCAGCCTTTTTCTTTGCCGTAACATATTAATACTGGGACACACAATCTGCAAGGCGGTGATTCTGCATGGGAAAGACTGGAAGCGTCGAATGGGTCCAGATCCGCGGAAGGAAGGGCCAGATGAGGCTCGTCCCCAAGGGCGACTCTCAAGGTAACAACCCGGGCCCCGCACAGCGTTATGATTCCAAAGGCTTTGTACGCCGCGTGCTCGCGAGAGCTAAGAAGAATGTACTCGGTGTTAAGGCTAGATCCAAGAAATAATTAAACTTGTTTCTTATCAAGGCCCCGTAAGGGGCCCACGAGTATTTTCAAGGTCATTTTTTAACTGGTTATTATTTGCTTATGGCTAACCGGGCTCTTCCTGATGCCTGAGTATCATCTTCAATCAGGCCGATCATCTACTAAATATAATTATGTGATTTAACATTAATCACAGATTTAATATATCGACTTTTTTAATTAATCATCAATAATTATCAAGGCATCAACTAATCATCTACCTGCTCTATTTATTTACCATCTCGCAACACAGTCGAAACTACTTTTTTCTATTAATATACTATTTTATGCATATTTTTCGACTGGAATAAAAAGGTTTAAGTCACAAGCCGTACATCTTATGACAGCTATCTACCTAGATGATGCTATTCAGGGGAATTGTATGTCAAAGGCTGAAATACTGACCCAGTTAAAGACAGCCGAGGAGCAGGCGAAGCAACGTCGGGCTAAGGCCGAAGAAGAGGCCAAACTGACCATCGCTAATGCCCGGAAGGAGGCCTCGGCTATCCTCGAGACTGCCCGTAACAAGGCAGCGGCTGAAGCACAGGCAAAGACCGATAAGGCTGCAGCCGAGATCAGCGCAGAGTCAAAATCCCTGCGCCAGACCGGCGAGAAGGATGCCGCTGAGCTAAGGGCGTCGGCTACTAAAAATGTGGGCGCCGCTACTGATTATCTGATAAATGAGTTTGAGAGGTACGTCGATGTTAGAGCCTCAAAGAATGGATAGGGTCCTCGTCGTCGGTACCAAAGACGTAATGGAGCCCACGATCAACGCGCTGCATGAACTGAACATGCTGCACGTGGAAGACTACGTAGCGGAAGATGAATATTTTCAATTAGGCAAGCCCCTGAAGACTGCAACACCGCTGTCGGAAAAGCTGCTGAAGCTACGCTCGATCAAGAGTTACCTCGGCACCAAAGAGGGTACTCCTTCGAAGGAAAAGAAGGATAAAGTACTGAAGGAGCTTGAGGTCAACCTGGGGACGCTTGAGGGGACAGTCACCAAAAAGACGTCTGAAAAGAGCGCTCTCGAATCGACTATCAAAGACCTGGAACACCGTTCTGAACTGCTGAAACCGTACGAAGCCCTCGGATTACCGCTGGAACTGCTTTACGGCTACGAAAACGTGGTCGTTTTTACCGGTACAGTGGCCGATGGTGTTGAGTCGGTGGTCAAGGCTATCACTACGAATTATGAACTGTTTTCCGCACCTTATGGCAAGGGCACAATCATCGCTCTAATCGTCCCGAAAGACGTTGCAGGTAAGGTCCAGGAATCTCTGATGAAAAACAACTTCGTCGAGATCGAGCGGCTTAAGGAGAAAGGCGAACCAGGCGCGATTCGCAAAAGCATCGAGGATGGTATCGTCAAGGCCAAAGCTGAGCTGAAGACGGTGACTGATGATCTGGGAGAGCTTAATAAAAAGTACGCTCAGTTCATCGTGTCCTCGGAAGAGCTTTTAAATATCGACACGCAGAAGGCAGAGGCTCCGCTGAGATTCGCAACGTCTGAAAACACTTTCGTTGTGGAAGGCTGGATTCCGAATAATGAATTCGACAGGTTCCAGTCCACGATCGACAAGGCTGCCGATGGCCGTGTTTATGTCACTAAAATCGAGCCGCACCCGACACCCTACAAGGGCGAGGTTGATGCAGCCGTGGACAAACACATCACCGAGCACCACGAGATCGACGCACCTGTCAAGTACAACAACCCGAAGTTCCTGGCACCGATCCAGAACGTCATCGACGCGTATGGCCGGCCAAGGTACAATGAGATCGACCCGACCATGCTCTTCGCTATCGTGTTCCCGCTATTCTACGGGTTCATTCTTGGCGACGTCGGCTACGGGCTGCTCATACTGATACTGATGCTGTTCCTCAAGACGAAGCTGAAAACAGACGGCATACAGATCCTGATCAAAGTCGTCATCGTGTGTTCGATATCTACGATATTCTTCGGATTCGTGTTCGGAGAGTTCATGGGATTCCCGATGGCTGAGCCTATCGTGGATGGCGAAGGCGGTATCCTTGGTTTGGTATCGTTATCGTCGTTGTACGAACCTTTCCACGCAATTCAGATCGGTTCAATCGGTCCGGTCTCTTTGCCCATGGAACGGTTGCAGGCAGGCGGTCCGCATGGTGACACATACGTGTTCGGCATCAAAGATCTGTTGTTCTACACTTGTGTGATCGGTGTCATTCAGATCATGCTGGGATATGTCCTCGGCTTCAGAAACGAGCTTAAGCAGCATGGCCTCAAAGCCGCGATACTTCACAAAGTCAGCTGGGCCAGCATCCTGATGGGTGGCGTAGCTGTGGTATTTTACGTATTCCCGCTCATGTTAACACAATCGCTGGGCACGTTAAATCCCATGGATCCACTCTTCCTGGTCGGCGGAGCGATGATTATCGTAGGCCTTATCATGGTCATGATGGGCGAAGGCCCGATGGGCTTAATCGAGGTCATATCTCTGGTGAGCAATGTACTATCATATACTCGTCTTCTGGCAGTTGGACTGTCGTCGGTCGGCATAGCGTTTGTCATTAACATGATGTGCGGTATGATGGCTGACGCAGGTCTCATCGGCTTGATAGGCGCAATACTCGTGTTCCTGGTGGGACACACAGCTAACCTGGTACTGGGTTTGTATGCCCCCTTCATCCAGTCTCTCAGGTTGCATTATGTAGAATTCTTCCAAAAATTCTACAAGGGCGGGGGCAGAATTTACAATCCATTTGGATATAACAGAAAATACACGGAGGATTAAAACATGGTTGAAGGATTAGTTGCAATTGGTATGGGATTAGCAATCGGATTAGGGGCCATCGGTACTGGTATGGCACAGGGTCCAATTGGTGCTGGAGTAGTAGGCGCAGTCGCAGAAGACCGCTCTTTCCTTGGGATGGGTGTCTTCTTCATCGCTATTCCGGAAACCCTCGTCATCTTCGGTCTGGTTATTGCCCTTCTGCTGATGGTCTTGTAAGCACGCTTTGTAAGGTGGACTTAAATGGGACTGGACAAAGTTGTGAAGGACATCACAGATAAGGCCGAGGCGAATAGCAAGGAAATTGCCGCATTAGCCTCGACTGAATCCGCCGAGATCAAAAAGTCGGCAGAATCAGAGGCTAAGAAGCTTTCAGCCGCGGAGATCGCCAGGGCGGAACAGGCCATATCCAAGATGAAGCAAAGGGAGCTTTCCAGCGCTAAGCTTGATGTGAAGAAGGCTAAGCTTAACACGGAAAAGGATGTGCTTGCCGAGACGCACGCAGCGTTCGTCAAGCAGCTATCAGCCCTTTCCGTGGAAAAGAAAGTTGATATACTTCAGAAACTGATCAAGCTGGCACAGAAAGACCTTCCGCAGGGCAAGATCTATACAAATGCCGCAGACGCGGACCTGGTTAAGAACTCCGGGTACCAGTATGGTGGCAATGTCAAGTGCATCGGCGGAATTGTAGTCTCAAGCGTTGACGGCAGTGTCAACCTCGACTACACCTTTGACTCAATCCTTGAGGATGTCTGGACGTCCTCGATGAAGCCCGTTTCTGACAAACTCTTTGGCAGCAGGTGAACTCCATGTTAGGGCGACGTACAATGGGCAACTACGCATATGCAAGTGCGAGGGTCAAGACAAGAAAATCTTTCTTGTACCCTAAGGAGACGTACCTCCGGCTCTTGCAGATGGAACTACCTGAAATAAGCAGGTTCATCGAGGAGAGCAGGTATAAACAGGAGATCGACGAGCTGGCTACCAAGTATTCAGGTATCGATCTGCTGGAGTATGCGCTGAACCTCAATATGGCCCGGGAGATGAACGAGGTCCTGGATTTCTGTCAGGGCGAAATGAAGATTCTCCTTGGTGCCTATCTCATGAAGTGGGACGTTTGGAACATCAAATCGATCCTGAGGGGAAAGAACTACGGCGCTACTGAGGATGAGATCAAGGAAACCTTCGTACCTGCTGGCGAGCTGCGCATGTCGACCCTGGTTGACCTGATTCATAAAGGCAGCATACCGGACGTCATCGAAGGGCTGAACGGAACGAAGTTCTACAAGTCTCTTTCCAGCTCGCTGGAAGACTTCAACAAGACTCAGACGCTCTCCCGGCTCGAGAATAACCTGGATAAGGCATACTATGCTTATCTGCTTTCCATCAAGATGGCAGGTACCAGTGCAGACGAGCTGATGATCATCTTCGTTAAGAGGGAGATCGATTTCACAAATCTCCGGACACTGTTCCGGCTGAAAAGGCAGGGCCTCGAGCACGAGAAGATCATGGATTACATCGTGCCCGGCGGATTCAAGCTCACAGCCGACGACCTGAGAAAGTTTGCTCAGGCGCCCAGCTTCGATGAGTACGTGAACCTGCTCAAAGACACTCCCTACTGGCCGAACCTTTCCGAGGCGGTCGACAATTACCGGGAGACCAGGTCTCTGAATGCCATCGAAGTAGCTCTTAATAAGGCGGATGTCATGTATGCGGAAAAGATTTCACATGCTTACCCGCTGTCGATTTTGCCAATTCTGGGATATACAGTGAGGAAGAACGTCGAAGTCAACAACATCCGCACAATCGCACGCGGCAAAGAAGTACTCCTTAGCAATGAGGTCATTCGAAACCAGCTGGTGATCTGATGGAAATCGCAGTTGTTGGCAAGAGTGAATTCGTGGTCGGCTTCAGGCTGGCCGGGATCCATAAGACCTACGACGTCACGACCGATAAAGATCTGGAGAGCAAGATCAGAGAGTGCCTGAACGACAGGAATCTCGGTATCATCGTCCTGCACAGGGATGATCTAACCAAGCTCCCCGCGAGCCTTCAAAAGGTCATTGATGAGTCTGTAGAGCCGACGTTCATCGCGATCGGTAGTAAAGAGGATGCAGGGTTACGCGATAAGATCAAGCGCGCCATAGGTGTAGACCTGTGGAAGTGAGCGCTCGCTCTTTCGAGCGATGAGCCTGCAGTTAAATGTAATCTGTTAACAAAGGTGTTTATTGTGACCCAATCAGGAACGATTTACCGGGTATCCGGTCCGGTGGTGACCGCGGTCGGCCTTAACGCCCGTATGTATGACGTGGTGAAGGTCGGTCACGAAGGCCTAATGGGCGAGGTCATCGAAATCGACAACGATAAGGCTATCATCCAGGTGTATGAGAACACCTCCGCCATCAAGCCCGGCGAGCCTGTGATTAACACTGGCATGCCTTTATCGGTAGAACTCGGGCCCGGTCTGCTAACTTCCATTTACGATGGTATTCAGAGGCCGCTCCCAGAACTGAAAGAAAAGATGGGTAACTTCATCTCTCGTGGTGTGACTGCGACAGGATTACCCCGAGACAAGAAGTGGAACTTCGTGCCGACTGTTAAGGCAGGCGACAAGGTCGCGGCCGGCAGCCTTCTCGGTACCGTCCAGGAAACCAAGACCATCGTACACAAAGTCCTGGTTCCGCCCGAGACCCCCGCTTCCACGATCAAGGACATCAAGGCAGGAGAATACACTGTCGAGGAAGTCTTCGGTCACCTGGAAAACGGGATTGAACTGAAACTCATGCACAAGTGGCCGGTCAGAAAGTCCAGGCCCTACAAAGAGAAGCTGATGCCGGACATACCACTGGTCACCGGCCAGAGGATTCTCGACTGTCTGTTCCCGATCGCCAAGGGCGGTACCGCGGCAATCCCCGGCCCCTTCGGCAGCGGCAAGACTGTCACACAGCAGCAGCTGGCTAAGTGGTCCGACGCAGAGATCGTCGTCTACATCGGTTGCGGCGAACGTGGCAACGAGATGACCGAAGTGCTGGTAGAGTTCCCGCACCTGATAGACCCGAAATCAGGCAACCCCCTGATGGACCGGACTGTCCTTATCGCTAACACATCCAACATGCCTGTGGCTGCAAGAGAAGCATCGGTTTATACCGGTATTACTATTGCAGAATACTACCGTGACATGGGTTACCGTGTCTCGCTGATGGCAGACTCCACCTCCCGGTGGGCAGAAGGGTCTTTCGTCTCGTCTCGAAGAGATGCCCGGTGAGGAAGGCTATCATGCTTACCTTGCCGCACGTTTGTCTGAGTTCTACGAGAGAGCGGGCCGTGTCATCACCCCTCTCGGACTCGAAGGCAGCATTACCGTCATCGGCGCAGTAAGCCCGGCCGGCGGCGACATCTCCGAGCCCGTTACCCAGAACACTCTTCGTATCGTGAAGGTATTCTGGGCGCTGGATGCCAAGCTGGCCCAGCGCAGGCACTTCCCGGCGATCAACTGGCTTAACAGTTATTCGCTGTACCAGGACTCGCTCAAGGACTGGTATACCAAGAATGTCTCCACTGAGTGGAACGGACTCAAGGCCAAGTCGATGGAACTGCTCCAGCGGGAGTCCGAGCTTCAGGAAATCGTCCAGCTCGTCGGTTCCGACGCTCTGCCCGAAGACCAGCAGCTCCTCCTGGAGATCGCCCGGATGATCCGTGAGTACTTCCTGCAGCAGAACGCTTACCACGAAGTCGATACCTACTGTAGCATGAAGAAGCAGTTCATGATGCTCAAGGCGATCCTGAACTTCGGCGATTATGCAAACAAGGCGCTTGCAGCAGGTGTGCCAATACCAAAGATCCTCTCCTTGAAGTCCAAGGATGACCTGGCAAAGGTCAAGTTCGAGGTAGACTTCGAAAAGTACCTTGATACTGTGGACAAGCAGATGCAGGCTGAGTTCAAGGCACTGGAGGCGGCTTAAATGAAGGAATACAAGACAATTAGCGAAATCGCCGGCCCGCTGGTCTTCGTCAGGAAGACCGAGCCAGTCGGTTTCGAAGAGCTGGTCACCATCCAGCTCAGCGATGGCAGCATCAAGAAGGGCCAGGTGCTCGACACTTCTGACGAAATCGTCGCCGTCCAGGTGTTCGAGGGAACCTCGGGCATTTCCCGGGACTGCAGCGTCAAGTTCCTTGGCGAGACCATCAAGATGCCCGTCTCTAAGGACATGTTAGGCCGTATCCTCTCCGGTGCTGGCGAGCCCATCGACGGCGGCCCGGCTATCATCCCGGAGAAGAGGCTGGAGATCGTAGGCGCAGCCATTAACCCGGTTTCCAGGATGCAGCCCAAGGACTTCATCCAGACCGGTATCTCGACCATCGACGGTATGAATACCCTGGTCAGGGGTCAGAAGCTCCCGATCTTCTCGGGCTCCGGTTTACCCCACAACGAGATTGCGCTGCAGATCGCCAGGCAAGCTAAAGTGGTAGGCTCCACCGAACCCTTCGCAGTAGTATTCTGCGCCATGGGTATCACTTCGGAAGAAGCGAAGACGTTCATGAAAGACTTCGAAAGGACAGGCGCTCTCGAGCGGGCTGTCGTTTTCATGAACCTGGCAGACGACCCTGCTATCGAGAGGATCATCACTCCGAGGCTGGCTCTGACCACCGCGGAGTACCTCGCTTTCGAGATGGACATGCACGTGCTGGTCATTTACACTGATATGACCAACTACTGCGAAGCTCTTCGTCAGATCGGCGCAGCCCGTGAAGAAGTGCCCGGCAGACGTGGCTACCCCGGTTACATGTACACCGACCTGGCCATGTCCTACGAGCGCGCAGGCATCATCGACGGCAAAAAGGGTTCCATCACCCAGCTGCCCATCCTGACCATGCCCGGTGACGACATCACTCACCCAATCCCCGACCTGACCGGATACATCACCGAAGGCCAGATCGTGGTTGTGAGAGACCTTCACCGTAAGGGTATCTATCCTCCCATCAACGTTTCGCCCTCGCTGTCCCGGTTAATGAACCTGGGTATCGGCGCAGGCAAGACCAGGGAGGACCACAAGGCAGTATCTGACCAGTGCTACTCGGCATATGCGGAAGGTAAGGACCTTCGCGGCCTGGTGGCAATCGTCGGTAAAGATGCGCTCGGCGAACGTGAGAGGAACTTCCTCGACTTCGCAGACGCCTTTGAGGACAGGTTCGTCCGGCAGGGTAAAGAAGAAGACCGGTCGATCGAACAGACACTCGACCTGTCGTGGGAACTCCTCGACTTGCTGCCGATCAACGCGCTCAACAAGATCGATAACAAGTACATCGAGAAGTACCACCCCAAGAAGAGGAAGAAGTAAGGTAGGGTGCGTCAATGGCTGTTAAGGATAACATCAAACCGACCCGTTCGGAGCTCCTGGAGCTGAAAAAGAGGATCGCTCTATCCCAGAGCGGTCACAAGCTCCTGAAAATGAAGCGTGATGGCCTGATCATGGAATTCTTCGAGATCATGGACAAGGCAAAAAATGCCCGCGCAGAGCTCATGAAGTGCTACGCGGATGCTACCCAGAAAATAGCCATTGCCAGGGCCGTAGAGGGTAACATGGCGGTCACATCGGCCGCCTTCGCCCTCAAGGAGCAGCCTGAAATCAACCTCGAGAGCAAGAACGTCATGGGCGTCGTCGTACCGAAGATCGAGTCATCCGGCATCCAGAAGCCACTCCAGGAGAGGGGCTATGGTGTCATCGGAACCACATCGAGGATCGACGAAGCAGCCGAGGCCTACGAGAAACTCGTAGAGCAGATCATTATCTCGGCCGAGATCGAATCTGCCATGAAGAAGCTCCTCGAAGATATCGAGAAGACCAAGCGCCGTGTCAATGCTCTAGAATTCAAAGTGATTCCGGAGCTCAAGGAAGCGGAGCAGTTCATCAAGCTCAGGCTGGAAGAGATGGAACGCGAAAACACGTTCCGCCTCAAGAAGATCAAAGCTTAATCATGTCGAATGTACTTGAACGGTATGTTGAGGGTGTCCTCGCAAACCCGGAACAACAGGCTAAGATTCTGGTCTATGGCCAGTACTTAGTGATCGTCATGATGATCCTCGGCTACCTGATAATGGCCTACCTGCTATTTGTGAAATAGAGGCTGACGCCTCTATTTATTATTTTTTATACTTATCCGTTAAGATGATTCTCGAAACATTTTTTATAGTTGAAGAGGCTATCATTGCACTATGCCAGAGTTGAGGGCGTTTCATCCTGTAAGCACTGCGCTTGACAGGACTAAAAAGCTCCTTTTCGAGCCATTAGATGCATGGGTATGGCTGAAATTGATCATTATCATGTTCTTTGTAGGTAGTAGTGGTGGCAGTTCTTTCAACCCGGGTAATGCCTTCCGCTATACTACAGGTAATACGGGCGAATTTTCCGGAGACAGTTTTACAAACAGCATTTCGTCTCTGCTTTCCGAGCCTTTGGTGATCGCCGGGATCGTCCTGCTAATACTGGCCGTCATCGCGATTGTCCTTATCTTATCGTATCTTCGGGGCGTTTTTTCATTCGTCCTGATCGATGCTCTGACCTCCGGACAGGTTCATATCATACAATATTTTAAAGACAACATGGGCCGCGGCTTCAAAGTATTCGTCTTTAACGTTGTTATGATGGTGATATCGTTAGTATGTATATTATCGATGCTGGCGGTCATACTATTGACGATATTCTGGATCGTAGGACTGACTGATTCATCCACTCCAGGATTAGGCATGATTATCGCTGCCGTATGTATTCTGTTGTTTGCGCTACTGGTTATTCTCGCCTTCTCCATATTGACCGGCCTGATTATCGGCTTCTTCTACGATTTTGCCGTCCCTCTCATGCGCTTTAAAAACCTGAGCATGACTGAATCGATCAAGCAAGTGATAGGTCTGGTAAGAAAAGAGCCTGTTGAATTCCTGGTTTATGTGGTGCTTCGCTGGGCACTGGAAGCCGTGGTGGGCCTGATCTTTGGTATCATCAACCTCTGTGTTATGGCAGTATTCCTCGCACTCGGGATACTCGTTATCCTGATCGCAGCGGCGGCAGCCAAGATCTCGATGTGGCTATTAATACCGTTTATCTTGCTGATCGTCATCGGTTTCGCGCTGATGATCGTAATCATGGCAGTGATATCGATGCCAATCGGCGTCTACTTCAGGTATTTCTCGCTGGATTTCCTGCGATCGTTCGACCCGGCTTACGTCCCATATACGGGACGGTTTGCTGTGGCGCAAAATAGTTAAAAAAATGGTGATTGAATTTTTTTATTTTTCCATTTTCCCCAGGTCCTTGTGCATGTAAATGTCCGCACACCGCTTGGAGCAGAAGCTCTTTCCCGCGTATTTCTCTACCTTGTGCCCAGCCAGCGGTTTATCGCAGGTAGCGCACTTCTTTGCTCCGAAAATCGAATTAAACATTCAATTCACCGATTTAATCTATTATATAACCGGCAGTTTAAAATCATGGCGGTCAGTTTTGTCCATGTGCTTATTGCAGCGTACCTTTTTATAGGTTCGGTAGGGATATAAATGACTGGCACGGGTGTAAATATGAAATACAAACTCGTAACATACCTGTTATCGGTACTGATCATGTCCGCTCTGGTGATCTCGGTCTCCTCGGGACTCGCCGTAGGCGCATCAGCTTCAAAGCTGCTCGTTGCAGACTACGATGACAACATGGTCTATGTGGTCGACCCGGGCTCGGGTCGCCTGTTGAAGAACATATCCGTGGGCAGCAACCCTGTGAAAGTCGTTGTCGATCCTACGGGCGTGCTTGCATATGTGTTGCAAGAAGGTGACAGCAACATCTCGATCATCAACATTGAACGCGAATCCGTCGAGCGAACGATACCATCCGGTGATCAGCCGACCAACATGGCGATTTCCCCAGATGGTTTAAAGCTTTATGTGACCAGCTTTAACAATAACGCGGTTTACGTGATCAATACCAAGAACGGCAATCAGGATAACATCATGCATGTGGGCTCAGGCCCGTCGGAGATCGTCTTCACTAGCGATGGTATCGCATGCGTAGCGAATTCTATCGATAACGCAATCATGGTTATCGATACGAGCGGCTCAAAGCCAGTCAAGACGCTAAACGTCGGTGTCTGGCCGGAGGGCATCGGTATCGACCCTTTTAACCGTCAGGCACTGATTCCGGGCTTCGTTGATGGTACCATCACAATCATCGAGATCAATGGCTGGTCAAAAGTCCAGACCACGAGCATCGGCGGCAATCCGTTAAGCATCGCTTATGACGTATCCAGCGGAGTCTTCTATGTAACCGATCCGACCGCAGGCCAGGTTCGCGCCGTAGACCCGCAGGGCGAAGCCACACTGATCGCTTCAGTGCCAGGCGCCCGATCGATCATTACCGAGAGCCAGGGTAACCACATCTATGTGGCAAGCCCGGACCGAGGCACGATCAGCATCATCACGACCGGTAGCAACGAACAGCCGTCTACATACCGCATTGGCCACAAGCCCACGTCGATCGCCCCGATCTACACCACCATGTCGGGCACAGCCACCCCTACCGTGACGCCAGTTCCGACGCCGACGCCGACTATTGTGCCAGTCACTCCGACACCCCCACCGACACAGATTCCGGCACCGACACCTACTGCGACCGCAACACCGGTTCCCACCCCGTTGTCTTCATTGCTGGCGGTGCTTGCTCTGGGTACAGTAGCGATAGGCCTGGCGTTGAAACGCTGGAGATAGATACTATGTTTCACGCGGGGTAGGGGCTTTTTTGAGCCTGGTACCCCGCCGGTTACTTAATCCTGATAGGGCTGGCGCTTAAACGGCACTTTACTGTGGGATTATCATTGTCTATTTTACTCTCGGTTCGGGATCTATCCATCTTACAGTCATGTTTTTAAAGTATGGCGATCTACTCTGTCCTTGTTATCATGCTCACCCGAAGAATTATTCCCTGTCTGGATGTCACACTGGGACCGAATGGCGGCTGTGTGGTCAAGGGCGTCGAATTCGTGAACCTTCGTAGCGCAGGTGATCCGGTTGAGCTTGCTAAGCGATATAACGATCAGGGCGCAGACGAGCTGGTCTTCCTGGACATTACGGCATCTCACGAAGGCCGGAGTACTATGATCGACGTAATCGAGCGCACGGCCAGCGAGGTGTTCATACCGATGACCGTCGGGGGCGGGATCAAGACCATCGACGAGATCCGGGCTCTTCTCCGCGCGGGCGCCGACAAGATCACGGTGAACACGACCGCTGTAAAGGACCCTGATTTCATCCGGCGTGCTTCAGACATTTTTGGCTCCCAGTGCATTGTCACTGCGATAGACTGTCGCAGCAACACAAACCTGGATGATCCGGCTGCTAAGCACATCGTGAAACGCAGGGATGGTACTCTTGCATGGTATGAGGTCGTTATCTATGGCGGCCGCAAGCCAACAGGCCTGGATGCCATTGAATGGGCAAAAACCATCGAGGCACTCGGTAGCGGCGAAATCATGCTCACCAGCATGGACACCGACGGCACCAAAGACGGGTACGACCTTCACATCACCAAAGCTATCGGCGAAGCCGTCCGGATCCCGGTCATAGCTTCCGGCGGAGCCGGCACCATCGAGCACATGTACGACGCGTTTAAGATCGCCAACGCAGACGCAGCGCTCGCGGCAAGTATCTTCCACTTCGGGGAATATACGATCGGTCAGGCAAAAGACTACCTGCGCGCCAGAAATATCCCCGTGAGGCCTTAACATGGAGATCCGAGAGTTCCAGCGCCTGATGCAGGACATCTACGGGGAAAACGACCGTACCCGCGGCATGGAAAAAACCGCTTTATGGTTCTTCGAAGAAACCGGCGAGCTGGCGGAAGCGCTTCGCAAGGAAAACAAGGAAGAAATTGCCAAAGAGATGGCCGACGTATTCGCCTGGATGGTTTCCATCGCCAACATGCTGGATATCGATGTCCAGGACGCCTGCCTTCATAAGTATCCTCTCAAGTGTCCCCGGTGCAACGCAAACCCCTGCCAGTGCGGGAACTAACACAGATACACTAAAGTAAATCTACCACAACGTCACTACGTTTTTTACCACAACGGCACGGCGGCACTACGTTTTTTACCACAACGGCACGGCGGCACTACGTTTTTTACCACAACGGCACGGCAGCACTACGTTTTTTACCACAACGGCACGGCGGCACTACGTTTTTTACCACAACGACACAACTAACCCTCAACCACAACGGCACGGTGGCACTACGTTTTTTACCACAACGGCACAACGGCACAACGATTACTACTAAAAATATGGGGGTCGTCCGGAATTTTCTGTAAAA
>CAZJRS010000061.1:0-22371 GCA_964548585.1 uncultured Methanocella sp.
CCATAGCCATGCCCTACGTCATGGGATTCGTCCAGCAGGAGCTCGGCAAGATGATAGCCGGCCGAGAACAACGCCGATAGTTCAAGTACATTGACTATGTTATAAAGAGAGCCGGATCGGTTGCATTTTGGTATAAAAGAATATTTAACTGCCAGATTTTAGGACACAAGCGCTCAATAGATTTATATAAAATCAATCTATTTAGTTTAGGGAAATGGGAGAGAAAATAGGATACCTCGATGGACTGAGGGGTGTTGCAGCACTGGTAGTCGTGTTTCTGCACTTTGTTCTGTCGTTCTATCCGTCGATGACGAACGGGGATCCGAGAACAATACACCTTGGCAGCATCGAAGTGCTAATGAGCGCCACTCCAGTCAATCTGCTATACAATGGCAACTTTGCCGTGTGTATATTTTTCATCCTCAGCGGCTTTGTTCTCACCTTCAAATTTTTCAAGAGTGGAAAACAGGAATGGCTCAAGTCAGGAATCATAAGACGGTATTTTAGATTGCTCCCGGTAGTCGTCACATCTATACTTGCCGTCTTTGTCTTCCTCATGCTCTCGCTTTTCTACGATGGGACAGTCAAATTCTACTCCGGTGGCTCGCTGCTTGGCGTATATTCTATGATCCAGCCACGTATACAGGATGCGCTTTCGGAAGCTTTTTTTGGTGTTTTCATCAATGGGTCTCACAGCTATAATAACGTTCTATGGACAATGCAAATTGAGTTCTACGGCTCGCTGATGGCGTTCGTGTTTGCCATGTTTTTTAGAGGTATGAAAAATCGGTGGATTATTTATCTTGCACTGGCTGCTGCCCTATGGAACTCGTATTACCTTGCTTTTGTTCTAGGGGTATTATTAAGCGACCTCTATAGCCAGTACGGTGAAAAATTCAGGATAAATAGCAAGCTGTTATTAACAGAACTACTCCTTATCGGGTTGTTCCTGGGCTCCTACAACTACATTGGAAACCATAGTTATAACCTGTATACTCGTTTGTTACCATGGCTAGGCAGTATTGATAATTCCACTATATTTTACCATGTCAGCGGTGCCTTTCTACTGATGGTTGCCTTGCTATGCTCTGAAACACTGAAAAATTTGTTCGGAGGCAGGATTCCTATGTTTCTGGGTAAAATTAGTTTCGCGATGTATGCATTCCACGAAGTGGTTATCTTATCGTTTTCTTGCTTCCTGTTCCTCGTGTTATCTAAAATATTCATGTACAACGAGGCGGTATTAATCACTCTGGCGGTATCTTTACCGGTGATTATCGCCATCGCATACCTTGGCTATAGGTACGTCGACCAGCCGGGAATCAGACTTTCCCGGGGCATCTATACTATATTGTTCTCGGATGAACAACAAACGGTGGATTGGAAAGCCACATGGACCCAGGCTTCGGCTTTTGCCCGTAAGAATATAGTACTATTGATAATCGTCAATGTCGTTATCATACTGGCAACGGGTGCGTTCGTGTTCGTCGAGAAGCCCCTTATCGACCAAAACACTGCGATGAACTCATACAACACAGATTTGAGAATAACTCATGTAGCTTTTGAGACTCTCGCAGCGTATCCACCGATTAATAATAGTTCCAGTATTACCTACAGTAGCTGGTTGAAAGATTACAAGTCGAAACAATATGCGGCCGCAGTAGCGTTTACCGATCTTCACGATGATGCGGAGATATATCAAGCGTATCTAAAAGATAACCCTGCCGAAGCCCGGGCGGTAGAAGATAATGTATCAATGTACCAGCGTTTGTTAAATGCGAGCTATAATAAGACTATTTTTTACGAGAAGCACAATCCCTTTGTCGTTTAGAATAACGTGTTATCAGAAATATAAGCTCGGATGCAGGTAAATGAATTATACTGATTTCATGATGCATAAAACGCAGAAGTCAATGATCATGGCCCTTATGCCGTAGCGGTTTGTGCTCAAGCCGATCGCCGGATATGACTCGCAGTAGATTGGGAGTCTCAAGCTCTTTCATCCCGGCGCCGTAGCCGGTCTTATCGACGCGCATGGGTGGCAGGGGGCCGAAGCCTTTGCAGACTTCGGCGAGGATGGCGGCGCCGGTGGGGGTTGCCAGTTCTGCCTGGGTGCCGGTGGAGTAGACGGGTATGCCCGAGAGTAGCTCCAGGGTGGCGGGGGCGGGTACTGGTAGCATGCCGTGGGCGGTTTTGACGGAGCCGCTGCCCACGTTGACCGGTGATGCGTAAGCTTCTTCGATGCCTGCTTCCCGGAGGCAGATGGCGGCGCCGACGACGTCCGCGATGGTGTCGAGTGCTCCCACTTCATGGAAGTGTACTTCTTCCATGGGGATGCCGTGTACCTTGGATTCTGCGGTAGCCAGTCGGCGGAAAATCGCCCTGGACATCTTGCGTACCTCGGGGACCAGGTCGCTCCCGTCGATGATCGAGATGATCTCGGAGAGGTGCCGTTCTTCAGTCGTATCCGGGACGATCACTTCCACCCGGGTGGCAGCGATGCCGTTCTTGATGGTTTTAGTAGCGGTGACTTTCAGTCCGGGCAGGTTCAGCAAGTCAAGCTCTTGAGAGAGTACTTCGATGGGCACCCCCATGTCCACCATGGCGCCAAGGAACATGTCTCCGCTGATGCCCGAAAAGCAGTCTATATAGAGGATCTTCACACTACTCCCCCCGGAGGACCTCGTTCATGCTGCCGCTTCGGAAGCCTTCGAGGTCGAGCGCTACGTAAGTAAAGCCGGTCTTTTTCAACCGATCGACGATCTCTTTCCGGTACTTGAGCACGCTTTCCAGTTCTGTGTCAGGCACCTCAATCCTCGCGGTGTCCCCGTGGTAGCGTATCCGGAGCTGGGCGAATCCGAAGCAGTGCAAAGCCTGTTCGGCCTCGCTTACCATTTTCAGCCTGTCCCGGGTGATCCGGGTACCGTAGGGTATTCGCGATGCCAGGCAAGCCCGGGAAGGCCGATCCCAGGTCGGCAGTCCCATGATGCGTGACAGCTCCCGTATTTCGGTCTTGTAAAGCCCTGCTTCCCTTAGAGGGCTGCGCACGTTAAATTCTTTTAAGGCTTTCTCCCCCGGCCGGTAGTCCGCCGCATCGTCCATGTTCGAGCCGTCGACGAGATAGTCCAGGCTCAGCTCGCCCTTAAGCTTGACCAGCCGGTCGAACCGGCCTCGCTTACAGATGTAGCACCGCTCCGGTGTGTTGGCCACGAAATCGACGTTCTCGACTTCATCCGATCGGACGATGATCTGGTGTACACCCAGGTCTTTAGCGATCATCGAAGCATCATCCACATCTTCACGATGAGTGATCTCCGAGAAGGCGGTGACTGCCACTACTTTTTCTGGGCCCAGCGTATCGATGGCGCACTTCAGGAGCAGCGTCGAGTCCACTCCCCCCGAATAGGCGACGAGAACGCTGCCCAGCTCTCGCAAGATCCGCTGGAGCTTGAAGAGTTTGGCCTCCAGCGCCGGTTCAGGGACTAAAGTCATCATATGTAGATGGTCATCCATCTATCTAATGGTTTGCGCCGGGGGCAAATGATGAAATTTCCGTTGTATCGGCTGCCTGTACTCGAATAGCTGGAACAGATGGAACGCCAAGACGCCAAGACGCCAAGACTACAGGGTTAGATTATCAATAATCAAAACAAGCTTGGCGTCTTGGCGTTATATCGGCTTTGTTTTTTACTTTGGAGCGCGATGTGAAAGTATTACGAAAAAGAAGCTTTTTCTATGTTTGCAATACGATGTATATAAACCCAAAGCACCTGCATAGGTCTCGACGTTAAACCCTTCACTCTCCTCACCCATTCGGCGATATTTTTGGTACACACACAGAGAAAGAATTTGAACTATCGAACGAAACCAGTCCGACTAACAACCGATCATCTACAGCAGGTTTTCCATATATGACAACGAAAAGAAAGAAAAAAACATACACTCCCCCGTCATCGGTGAGCTACGCCACGCTCGACCATACGGACGAGGAGATTCTGAACTTGTTCGAGCCGTCGGTCCGTCAGTGGTGGACGGAAACCTTCAGCCAGAAAAAACAGGTCAACAACGGCTACTTTACCCCGCCACAGCGGCTTGCCATTCCCCTGATTCACCAGGGTAAGAATGTGCTGATCTGCAGCCCGACGGGTTCGGGCAAAACCCTGTCGTCGTTCACGGCCATCATCAACGAGCTATTCCTGCTCGCCGATTCTGAGCACGGGCTGGAGAATAGTGTCTACTGTATCTACGTCTCTCCGCTGAAGTCCCTCGCCAACGACATTCACAAAAACCTGGAGGAGCCGCTGAACGCAATCAGCCGCCTGTACGGTGACGAAAAGCTGATCCGCGCTGCCATCAGGCACGGTGACACGGCCAGCGATGAGCGCGCTTCTATGCTGCGAAAGACTCCGCACATTCTCAATACTACCCCGGAAACGCTCGCGATCCTGCTGAATTCGCCGAAATTCGTCGAGAAGCTGGCGACAGTCCGGTGGGTGATCGTGGATGAGATCCATTCGATGGCAGACACGAAGAGGGGTGTGTTCCTGTCGCTGGCGCTGGAGCGCCTCGAAGAGGTCGTCCGAAAGCCGTTCGTGCGCATCGGCTGCAGTGCCACCGTGGAGCCGCTGGACCGGATCGCCGAGTTCCTCGTGGGCTGTGAAGAAGGCGTAACCAGAGAAGTCTCGGTGGTTGACACCCGCTTCGTCAGGGAGTTCGACCTGAAGCTACTCTGCCCGGTGCCTAACCTGATCGAGGCTTCGGCACAGGAGGTCAACGAGGCCCTGTACGAGATGATCCACGGCATGATCCAGGAGAACCGGAACACGCTGGTCTTTACCAATACCAGGAGCGGCGCCGAACGTATTCTCTACCACTTACGCAGGGATTATCCCAACTTTTATGACGAAGAGAACTCGGGCTGCCACCACGGCTCGTTATCCAAGGGAGGCCGGCTGGACATCGAGGACAAGCTCAAGGCGGGCACCCTCAAGGTCGCGACGTCTTCGACGTCGCTAGAACTAGGCATCGACATGCCGTACCTTGACCTGGTGATCCAGGTAGGCTCTCCCAAGTCGGTGTCCGCGCTACTCCAGAGGGTAGGCCGGGCCGGCCATAGCCTGGGCCAGGTCGTGAAGGGCCGGGTCATAGCCCTGGACAGGGACGAGCTGATCGAGTGTGCGGTCATGCTCAAGAAAGCGCAGGACGGCTTCATCGACGGGGTGAGCATCCCGGAAAACTGTTTAGATGTCCTTACCCAGCACGTGTTCGGCATGGCCGTCAACGAGCCCATGGACCTGGACCACGTCAAGAAGATCGTCCGACGATGCTACTGCTATCGCCATTTATCCGACGAGGACTTCATGAACGTGATCACGTACCTCGCGGGTAATATGCCCGGCATGGAGGAGCGGAGCATCTACGGCAAGATATGGTACGATCCCGAAACCGGGAAAATCGGCAAGAGGGGCAAGCTCGCCAGGATGATCTATTACACCAACATCGGTACTATCCCCGACGAGTTTTCCTGTGACGTGATCACCCGGAGCGACCAAAAATGGGTGGGCAAACTTGACGAGCAGTACCTTGAAAAGCTGCAGAAAGCCGACGTGTTCGTGCTCGGAGGCAAATTCTTCGAGTTTGTGTACCGCAGGGGCAGTAAGGTCTACGTCGACCACTCCAGCAGCCGGCCCACGGTCCCGTCGTGGTTCTCGGAGAGGCTGCCGCTGTCGTTCGACTTAGCCCTGCACATCCTGGACTTCCGGGAGATGATGGCCCGGCGGGTGGGAGACCGCAGTACGCTGAAGTGGCTGGGAGAGACCTACCCGGTCGATACTAACAGCGCGGAAAGTATCTACCAGATCTTCGACGAGCAGATCCGGTACAAGGGTGTGGAGTCCATCTCCACCAGAAAGAAGCTTGTCATCGAGGAGCACCTCGACAAGCCGCACTTCCGCCGGTACTATTATTTCCAGTCCAACTATGGGAGGCCGTTCAACGACGGGCTCAGCCGGGTGCTGGCCTACATTATATCCCGCCAGCGCACCAGCAATGTGACGATCTCGGTCAGCGACAACGGATTCTTCATATCCGTACCCCTCTCCAAGAAGCTGGACATCATCGAGTACATCCAGTCGCTGGACGAGACCAAGGTCAAGGAACTGCTCCGGCTCTCTCTGGAAGAGTCCCAGCTGCTGAAGCGGATGTTCAGGATCAACGCGACCAGGTCGCTCATGATCCTGCGCAACTACAAAGGACACCAGAAGAGTGCCAAGCGCCAGCAGGTGTCGGCAGACATGATGCTTTCCTTCGCGCACAAGCTCGACAACTTCGCGGTGCTGGAAGAGGCTTACCGGGAGATTATTGAGGATAAGCTGGAGATCGCCCACATTCAGCAGATTATCCGGGGCGTCCAGTCCGGTGAGATCGACGTGGAGATCATGACAGTCGAGACCCCGAGCCCGCTGAGCTTCGGGATCGCTTCGCTGTCCGCATCCGACGTGGTGCTGGCCGAAGACAAGAACACCCTGCTCAGGGAGTTCCACCAGCGGGTCATGGAGAAAATCGCGGTATGAAGATCGAGTACTTGAACGGCGCGGCGTACTTCCCCGAAACAGGGGCGTGCGCCGTGTCGGACGTACACATCGGCATCGAAAGCGCGCTCCAGGCCGAAGGCTTCGCCATGCCGCTGGACGAGGACAAACAGCTGCTGTCCAGGTTCAAGGAAATCATAGAGAAGTTTTCCCCGAAGATCATGATCCTGGACGGCGATGTGCTCCACGAGTTCAGCAAGCTCCGGAAAAACACTAAGAAATCCTTTGACAGGATCATGATGGCGCTGCTGTTATCCGTGGATGAGGTCGTCCTGATCACCGGCTCCCATGATAAAATGCTGGACGCTGCGCTGCAGGACCTGGACGGCATCAAATGCGAGAAGTCATTCGTAGCTGGCAAGGTACTGTTCACCCACGGCGACGCCATTCCCGAAAGAGCAAAGGATAAGGACATCCAGCTGATCGTGATCGGTCACGACCACCCCGCGCTGGACGTGGAGATGAAGAAAGTACCTTGCTTTCTCTACGGTAAAAATGCGTGGAGGGGCAAAGACATCCTCGTGCTGCCTGCGTTCAACCCGCTGTGCATCGGGACTTCAATCAACTACATGGACTCCCGGGACTTTTTATCCCAGTTTATCCGGGAGGGCGATATAGGCGCCTACCGGCCGATCATCGTGGTCGAAGGCGAGACACTGGAATTCCCGCCCCTGAAAGAGTTCCGGGACTGGATCCAGCTGGAGTAGCCGGGGTGCCCGAAAACTGCCGATAGGGGCAGTTAATCTGATACCTCCCTGGTAATCATCTGTTTTATGGCGTAGGCCAGCTCGACGAGCTTCGCGCAGTCGACCAGATCAGGAGTGTCTTTAGGCGTATGGGTGATATCAGCGGTCAGTTTAGTGAGACATTCGGATGTGAAGGCGATGGCCGGCACTCCGTTCTGTGCCATGACCATGTGGTCGCCCTGGGGCCATTCGGGCCCTTGAGTCAGTCCTTCAAAGCCGGTGAAAACTGTACGAGCGTTCTCTATTAGCTCGTCAGTACAGCCGTAGAATGAGTACGCGGTCTTCCCCTTGACATACCCGGCACCGTCTATGTTCATGGCCATGGTGACTGTATCAAGCTGTTCACCATAGCGGCGCAGGTAGTCCAGCTCCCCGGCCGCGCTGTAGTTATCCTCTCCGTTAAAGGCGACTAACTCGATTCCGGTCTGACCGTGGTATTGGCCGAGCATCTCTGCCACCAGCATCAGCACGACCACGCCCGCAGCGTTATCCAGAGCGCCCGGAGTGGTTGTTTTAGTATCGATGTGGGCGCAGATGACCATCTTCTCTGCGGCAGCCGGATTTTTACGGGCGATCACGTTGCAGGCTGTCGAGGGAATACGCCTTGCACCGATGTCAAGCTCCACGACATTACCGGCCATGGCGGCGATTTCCGTTCCCAGAACGTCAGTACAGTAAGCCGAAGGAATGTGGAAGTTACCGTCCTCGATCAGCGGGTATGGATACATACCGCCCACCATAGCCGGATTCTTCCCGGTGGCTGTGATGATGGCCGCCGGATGCTTCGCTTCCAGCAAGGCATGTATAGCCCGGTGATGATCAGGGTAGTAGAACGGGTAGTCCTTTGGCATCAGCTGCTCGGCACACAGCTCACCCGTCATCAGCAGGATTTTGCCCTCGCACCGGACATTCGCCAGTTGTTCGATGGTAGAGACAAGGAGAAGCTCTGCCGTCCCGCAGTAGCCCGGAGAGTATGGGCTGGGGTAAAGAGCGTACGAACTGCCGGCGTGCTTTAGCGACGATGCACCGCTCTCAAAATCCAGGCATTCGAACGGTGTTGTATCTATATCGTAGCCACACTGTCCGATTGTCTGGACTATAAAATCGGTCGCCTCCCTGTTTCCAGGTGATCCGACGCCCCGGTGTGGCTTGAAGCCACATAATAGGTCTAGATAAGACCTTGCTTTTTGCTCTAAATAATCCGAAGCCATATTGCTCTAACCTCAAGTGAAAAAAAGAGTTTATATCCCAAAGGATCACTCATTGCACATCTTGCCGCCGATGGCCCAGTCTTCCTTTTTCACGTTGATGAGGACCACGTGGACTGCCTCAGGTGCCACGCCCTGATCGGTGAAGACTTTGGTGATCCCTTCGACGATCTGCTTCTTTTGCTCGGGCGTACGCCCGTCCCACATCTTGACTTCAACGACTGGCATGAAGAAGAATCTGACCTAAGCCTTTATATAACTACAGGTTGCCCAGCGCCTTACTGGCGTGCAGGTAGAATGTTTCTAGCATGGCGACCGCTTTGTCTGTCTTCTTTTTTTCTGCCAGGGCCATGATCTTGTCCCGGTCCGAGGGGACGTACTCGAGTGCCGCGTAGGTCATCGTGTAGGAGATGCCCCGGGCCCTGCGACGAGCCCAGTACGCCGCTTTTTTCCGGTGATAGGCGTCGCACATGTAGCCGATAAACAGGTATGGGTTGAAGTCGGTCTGGTCGCCGGCCATGATGGCGGTGCAGAACCAGTAGATAGATTTTTCCAGGTCTTCGGTACAAAAGTAGCACTCGGCAAGCCGTCGGCACAGCGCGCTTTTTGCGTTGCATTGAATGATACCCGTCCGTAACACATCCTTCGCCATCTCGTAGTTGCGCTTCTTCATGTGGTAGCTGGCACACCAGTAGTAGGGTACGTGGTAATCGGGCTGCAGCCTGCGTTCTTCCTCGAAAATGAAGATCTCCTGAGGCCGGGGATTATCCTCGTGGTCCTGGAAGTCCTGTATCGCGTCGGCCAGCCTCCGGTTGTGAGACAGCATGCGGACCTCAGGCCGATCTGTGACAGATGCGTCGTATACTTCTGCGAGATCGACGGGTAGCGGCTTCTGTTCTCTTCCGAAGATCGAATCGACGAGTCCCATCGGGGATATGTACGGTCCGCATCTATATTTGATTGTCGCAGTCAGATTAAAGGCAGACGCCTGAACCCCGTCAGGGCCGGATTTTCCCTCCCATTACCTTTTTTCGGTGCCGTATGATTCACTTATGGTGTGGAAATGAGATTACCTGTGATTTTACTGACAATAATGCTGCTGGCATTCCCGGTAATGGCTGATCTGGCAACCGGGCAGTCAGATTTAGACAGCATCGCCAATGATCTGGATGCATTTAAGTACCAGTTGAATGACTTCAACAACAAGGTAGAGTCTGAACTGACTGATCTGAATGTTCTGGATAACTCGCTGAGCTCAGGCAACGCCACGATCACAGGCCAGCCAGCGGAGATCAAATCGTCGGCGAAAAAAGCGGACATACGGGCTGATGGTTATGAAAGACAGCTGTCCGGCATGGAAAAAAACTTCTGGACGATCCAGAGCCGGTATAAACCGGGAAACTTCAGCAATAAGGATGCGACCGCCATAGAGATGCGGATGAGCGCCATTCAGAGCCAGATTGACCGTACCCGGAAGATGATCGGTGACATGCGGGTATCCGCCGATCGTGTCGGCCGCCGGTTGTAAATCAAGATAAATGCCTCTGTGTAAAGCTATATAAATCCAGGGGTGATAGTTACCGGCGATGGCCGCCGAAAGCCTTCCGCCGGGTGACAGGGAGATGAGCCTGTCCGATCATCTGAGGGAACTCAGAAATCGGTTAATTGTAGTCATAGCTGTGACCCTGGTCCTCATGCTAGGGATTTTCCCGTTTGCCGGAGGGCTGGTTGACGGAGTCCTGAAGCAGGTGGTGCCTGCATATGTAAAGATCACTACCTATGCGCCGCTGGAGCTATTCAAGGCCAGGCTAACCATCTGCTTCATAGGAGCCCTTGCCATCGGCTTCCCACTGCTGGTGTACGAAGCGTTTAGGTTTTCATCGCCGGGTCTTTACCCCCATGAGAAGCGGTTCCTGTATTTGATCTTCCCGTTCTCGCTGCTCCTATTTATCGCGGGAGGTCTCATCGCGTACTTCGTGACACTGCCGCTGTTCTTTGGCTTAGTGATAGGCCAGGGGGCTGGTGTGGCTTCGCCGGAGCTGTCGGTGGGGCAAACCTTCTCGGTGGTGACAAATTTCATCCTTGGCTTCGGGGTGGTTTTTCAGTTGCCGCTGATCGTTGTGATGGCGATTAAGATGAGGCTGGTGAAACGTGAGACGCTGGTAAAGGGCAGGCTGGCCGTCTACGGGCTACTGTTCGGGGTGGCGATGTTCATGTCGCCGGACCCGACGCTGTTCTCTCAGCTGATCGTGCTCGCAGTTCTGGCTGTGCTTTTTGAGCTGAGTATGGTGCTTGCGCGGTTTATTTAAAGATCGGAAAGCATTTTAAGTGCCAGGTGCTAAGGTTATACAACTGTCAACAGATGAGCTTCGGGCTCGCCGGTGGGATGGATCGATATGATGGGTAAGACGGACAGCTCCGTGATGCCAGGGATGGGCAGGAGAGCGTTTCTGACTTTAGCAGCAGCGGCAGGAGCCGGTGCTTTTCTCACGCTGAACTCACCCGCAGTAGCCGCCGCCATCGCGGGATCGAATAAGAAGCTGCTCTGGCTGAGGGGCGCGGGGTGTGGCGGCTGTACGGTGTCGTTCCTGAGCGGGGGATACCCGGACGTGCTGGCAGCGATGGACAACGTCGGGGCTGTGATCTCGTATCATGAAGGGCTGATGGCCCAGCAGGGGATCACGATCGATGGTGTGTCTAAGACCCAGTCAGCGTACAATGCGATCAAGAAGCTGGATCAGATGATCGATTCCGGAGACTACGTACTTGTGGTCGAGGGGGCCATCCCTAATGGTCCGGAAGGTACAGGGAGGTACTGTACTACAGGCGGCAGGCCGCTGAAGGAAATTTTTTCAGAGGCGGCAGAGAAGGCCGAAACGATCATTGCAATAGGGACATGTGCAGCCTTCGGCGGCATATCGGCAGCTGACAGAAGCATCACTGATGCCAGAGGCATCGCATATACTGGTGCTTCCCGTTTCAATGGCATCCTCAGCGAGCTAAACATGCGCAAGAAAGTGATCAACGTCCCGGGCTGCCCCGCACACCCGGACTGGTTTATACTGGCACTGGCAGACGTTTTGAGGGGCCTGGAAGTAGAGGTTGACGACTACCGGCGCCCTGCGGCCATGTTCCAGAAGAAGGCAGTGCATGAGACCTGCACCAGGAGGGGCGATTACGACGAGGGGCGGCGTGATGCACAGTTCGGTGGCGAAGGATGCCTGTACAACCTGGGCTGTAAGGGCACTGTCGCTTATGCAGACTGCCCGGTCCGCCGGTGGAATAGTGGCGTGAGCATGTGCACTCAGGCAGGCGGACCATGCGTGGCATGCGTAGAGGCAGAGTTCCCGGGCGGGTTCATGCCCTTCTTTAACAGGGTCGAGGAAAGGAGCCTGATCGCCGGCATTGACGTAGACCTGGGCGCAAAAGTGATCCTCGGTGGTGCGATCATTGGCACGGGCATTCATGCGATTAAAAGGCTGGCCGTTGGAGAAAACGAGAATGACGATGATATGCGATCCGAGAAGCGAAACAAGAGAGGGCAATAAATGGTCCGAATAGAGATCGACCCGGTCAGCCGGACTCAGGGTGGGCTCCGGGTTTCTGTGGAAATGAAGGACGGCTCAGTCGTCGATGCAAAGTGCTCTGGCACGACGTACCGGGGTTTCGAGCAGATGATGATCGGCAGGGACCCCCTGGACGCGGTCTACTTCACCCAGCGTGTGTGTGGCATGTGCTCGACGCCCCACGCCATCGCCGCCGCGGGGGCCATTGAGAGTCTCGCGGGAGTCACCCACTCAATCCCGAAGGACGCGCTGTTAATACGAAACATCATGAACGGCCTGGCCTGGCTACGCAGCCATGTAGAAAACCTCTACCTCTCGTTCCTGCCCGACCTGGCGGACCCGATTTACCGGGACCTGCTCAAGTATTCAGATGTGGGTACAGCGCTCACCCAGGAGCTGACAGACCGGTTCAACGTGCCGGGCTACGCTTCGTCAGAGCATACCGTACCGGGCACCGCCTACATAGAGGCAGTGCAGTTCATCAAGCTGACAGGCGAGACAGAGGCGATCCTGTCCGGCCGCTCCCCCCATTCGCCGGTCATCGTCCCCGGTGGCGTCACAGTCCGCCCTTCCACCGCAGACATCCTCAAGCTCAAAGGCCAGTATACCAAGATCGTCGACTTTCTCGAAAGGAGGCTCACATACCCGCTCAAGCTGGACGTCTGGCTCGCCAGTACCCACAGCAGGCAGTCAGACCCGGACTTCATCCTGAACCTGATCAAATCGCTCCCCACGAGCGATCTAGCCAGGGGAAGCGGCTGGAACGACATGCAACTGTTCTCGGTGTTTGGCTCCCGCATGATGAGCTACGACTTCCTCTCCATGCCAGTGTACATCGAGCTGGATACGCTTGGCGGGTACCCGCTGTACGATCAGCTCATCGGGTTCATCAACAACGGCGCATTTTTCAAGGTCAGGGACGGCGACGGTAACTTCATAGATGGCTACACGCCGGTCGACACCGAGGAGACCGGCTCATTCACGATACCGTCTGGCTTCACCCCGGGAAGCCTGCAAAACCTCTTCGAAGAATCTGAAAAGGTTGATCCGGCGCAGGTAGCCGAACAGGTATTCAGTTCGTTTTACTCATACACGAGCAAAAAAGCAACTCTGCCGCCTGCCTCCGGGGAAACAATCCCGGCGACTAAGGCTGTGGATATCGACTACGCCGGGCAAAAGTACAGCTTTATCAAGGCGCCCAGGTACGGCAACGTGCCCTGCGAAACAGGCCCCCTCGCCAGGATGATCAACTCCAGAGAACCGTATATTATGAACATCATGCAGATGCTGCACTTTAGCAACCCGAAGTTCTCTAGCGGCAAAAGCTACACCATGACCAGCGTTTACATGAGAGTGCTATCCCGCATGCAGGAGTGCCTGACGATGGCGCAATTACTTGGCGAGTGGATCGACGACCTCGAAGCCCACTCGGATCCGAGAAAGTACTGTGTGCCCATCGAAATTCACCCTGGGAAGACAGGAGCCTGCATGATCGAAGCGCCACGGGGAGCACTGGGACACTGGATACGGCTGGACGAGACCGGCAAGATCGCAGGCTACCAGATCATCGCCCCCACCACGTGGAACGCTTCCCCCAGTGACAGCGAAACCAAGTTCGGCCCGCTGGAGTTATCCCTGATCGGCGTCAAAACCACGCCTCGCGGCAACATACCGGGTTCCGAGGAAAATCCCATCAGCCTGTACCACATTATTCGCTCGTTCGATCCTTGCGTCTCCTGCGCCGTGCACACGATCAAGGTGAGATGATGGAAAAGGGAAAGCCGAACGAAGGGAGCACGATGATCGTCACCCGACACACCACGCTGGAGCGGCTGACCCACTACGCAAATATCATTTTTATTTCCATTCTGCTCGCGACCGGTTTTACGGTATACCTGGGCTTACCCTTCCTGAACTACAGGGACGCATACGCGCTGCACATCCTGGCCGCAGCGGCATTCGTCTCGATCAACTGGATTGTCATACCCTACAGCGCCATCGTCAACGGCAGGCTGGCCGAGTACTGGTTCTGGCCCTCGGATATCCGGAGGCTGGGTAAGATCCTGTCCAGCTTTTTCTCCGGCGGCGAATATCCCCGGTACACGGTCTACGATGAGCGACAGCGCAGGTTCAGGAACCGACTTCACCCCGTGACTAAGATGATCATCTATTCCCACTACGTCGCGCTCTTCGTGGTCACCTTTACCGGCGTGGTACTGTATTCGACGACACTCACGGCGCTGGACGTGAACGTATCGGGCATCTTGCTCAAGGTGCTGGATTTCGTCGCCCCCACGTTGAACCTCTCGGGCCTCGGGCTCGCCCGGTTACTGCATCTGGCTGCAGCGTACTGGTTCATCATCGAGATTATAGTACACGTGGGCATGGTACAGCTGGACCCGAAGAAGTTCATCCACCTGAAATCGATGTTTCTGACAGGGAAAGAGGACCTGATGAAAGACCCTACCGCGGAGATCATCAATACGGTTGAGGAGTGAAATCCAGGCATCAGCATCAGTATTATTCAGCCGGCATATCTTCGGCCCGGTTTACGTTCACGAACGTCTTCAGCTCCGGGTCAATATCCTTCAGTTTATCCACCGGCACAAAGACGACGTCTTTTAAAAAATCAATGGGAGCAGATATCCGTCGTTTTCCCAGGCGGATCGCCTCCTCAACTGCGTCGATCATCGATTGTCGCCGATAGACGGCGTGCAACGGTTCGATAAAGCCGTTCTCCTGCACAGGGACGGCTGCATCGTGCTCTTTGGCCAGCTCAAACAAGTATCTGATGACCTCGGGGCTGATAAAAGGCATATCGCATGCGACGACAACCACGTAATCTCCCTTCGCTGCCTTCAGGCAGGAATAGATACCTGCAAGCGGGCCTATGTCGTGGACTTCGTCATAGACGAAGGGCAGTTCTTCCCTGAGGTACGGAAAGACAATGTCACGCTGGCGCTCATCCCGGACGGATACGATGACCTCATCGACGGTGGTTTCCAGTGAGCCCTTGACCCGGCAGATCATGGGTTTTCCTCCGACTGCTTTCAGCGACTTTTCCCCGCCGCCAAAGCGAGTCGACCGGCCGCCTGCGAGAATGATTCCCGACCTCATGCTGTGGCATTATTGGCGTAGCTGGTATAAAGCTTTTACAGATTCTATAAGAAAGCCCCTCGGTTCGTTTCACATGAAGAACAGATAGTAAGCGGCCATGGCGATCAGCCCCCCTATCAGCGTAGCTGCGAGGTTGACACCGGCGTTGGAGAGGATGCCCCGGCGCTGGAGGGTGGCACCCAGCAGGCTGTCGATGTTGGTGCCCAGGAAACCCACGAGCACTGTGAGGAACACCATGGTGCTCACACTGTTGGCGGTCAGTCCGAGAGGGATGGCCACCAGTGCGATAGCGAGCGCCCCGAAGATCGAGGCAGCTTCGCCGAGTAGAGAGACACCGCCGTCGGTGCCGGGTGGCACACGGCGGAGCGTGGTGATCATGATGGGCTGGCCACGGTAGGTGCTGCCGATCTCGCTGGCCATTGTATCCGCCGTGGCCGTAGCCATCGCGCCGAGGTAGCCGATCATGAATATATTGTGGTCCAGGTAGCCCAGGTAGGGGACATATGTAGTACCACCCAGCGCCCCGTAAGCGACCACGAAGATCAGAGGGATGAAACAGTTACCGAAGGCGTTTTTATAGCCTCGGGAACCTTCGTTGGACTGGGCTGCGCCGACTTTACGCTTGTACTGGTACTTGTATTTGGTAAAAATGGCGCCAAGGACGAGGAACACCAGGAGCATCACGAACCACTGGAACCCACCACCGAAGACGATCATGAGGACTCCCATGAGCACCCCGCTGAAGGCACCCGAGAGATCGACGGCGTGTAGCTTGTACGTGATCAGGCTGATGGCCAGGGGCACGGCGACAGCGATCGCGATCTCTGCCGGATCTGGCATGGTAGCGTAGGACAGGGAGGAGAACAGCCACATGGCCATGCCGGCACCAAGCGGAATGGCAATGTCATCCTCGTCCACGATCGTGTACAGCAGCGCGCCCGTGACGGTGCCGATGACGGCCAGGAAAAACATGAAGTAAACTGGTTTTACCCCGGCCGGCATTACGATGCTCCCGTTCATGATGACCCAGTAGCCGAAGAGGAAGGCGAACGCAGTACCAAAGATGAGTAAAGTGACGCTCCAGAAGATCGCGGTGTCGCCCTTGACAAGCCGGGTCACGATTGTGGCAATGCCCTCCCCGAACGCCACGGCTCCGATCACCGCGGACAGCACATATACAGGAAAGTCAAGTACGACGACGAGAATTGCGAGCAGGAGGATAGCGAAGCAGAACTTCAGGGGCCCGATGAGAATGCCCGACTCCCGGTCCTTCTCCGAAGACAGAGTCTTGAACACCGGAGAGTCCCGGGGCATGTACATAATGATAAGAGTGACGATGAAGACGCCCAGCACGATCAACCCTTTTGGCAGAAAGGGGAAGAGTAACGCGAGCAAACCAAGGGAAATATAGGCTGACTGCCGCTTGATCTCGTACCCGATGGAGTGCGGTGGAGATGGCGGAGACTGTTGCCTACCTGCTCCTCCGGCCCTGGTGCTGGGATGCATATGGGAGAGTCTACGCCCCTATACAAAAAATACTTTACTATGCGTGCGTATTAGATGGCTAGAATGCTCGCCAGACAAATTGCTTACCGGATCTACGAAAAATCCATGCTCAAAAGCGTCAGAGGTGAGCGGGTACCCAGGTGCATTGCGCTCGTCATTTCGGATGCGGACCTGGTGAACCGCCAATCCATAGCCAAGCTGGTGAGCCTGGCGGAGTGGTGTACAGAAATGGGTATCGGGGAGATATCCGTTTACGTAAGTTTGACGGAAGGCGGTATCGTACCCGCGCTGGCGGACTGTATCTGTCAGACCTTCGCCCAGGCAGGGTTCCCGGGAAAAGTAGTATCCCCTGGAACAGTCACGAAGCTCAGTGGTGCGAAGCCTTGCAACATCAGCGTATCCATCGGATACGGAGGCAAGCACGAGCTGACCAACGCACTGCGCGAAATCATGGAGGACGTCCGGGCGGGCAGGACCCAGCCCAAGGAGATCAACGAAGCTATGGTCGAAGCCCACCTGGTTTTCCGGTGCGAGCCGGATCTGTTCATCAGGACCGGAGAAGAAAGGCTGAGCGATTTCCTGATCTGGCAGTCCGTCTACTCCGAGCTGTATTTTACAGATGTTAACTGGGAAGAGTTCCGCAAGGTGGATCTGTTGAGGGCGGTAAGAGACTTCCAGCTTAGACAGCGGCGCTTTGGGAAATGAGAGTTTACACTCCGTGAAGCACCACGACTGTGCTCATGTTCAAATCAAACCAGGAAACCGGAAATAGTATTATACTATAGACGCAATTACCGTTTATGATTTCGGAAGCCGACGTGAAGTTCCCGGACATCCCGTTTAGCAAGACGGCGATTCTTATTGTTATCGGGCTGGTCATCTACTTCGTTTACCTCTACTTCGTCGGCTTCGACAGCCTGCGGGAAATGCTGGCGTCGGTGAGCCTGCCACTCATCGCGCTGGCCCTGGTGGTTTCGCTGTGCAGCAACCTCTTTCACGCCGCTGGCTGGTGGGTGCTGCTCCGGGATACCGGGCATCGCATATCCCTGGGCTGGTCGTATATAATTTACCTGTCCAGCATCTTTTTCACCAACCTCATACCTTCGGCTGCCGCGAGTGGCGAGGTGGCCAAGCTGTACTACGTGCAGAAGAGCGTCGAAGGTAGCCGGTTCGACCGGACCTTTGCCTCGGGAGTCATGAGCAGGCTGCTGGAAGTCGTGCCGGTGGCGCTCGGGACAATCGTCGGTGTGATATTCGTCGCGCTGTATTACGATGTACCTACGTGGGCCCTGGCTTTCTGCATCTTCGTCGCGGTTACAGTCAGCCTGGTGGCGATCGTCATCCTGGCACTGTGTATGAACCCCAGGATACTGAAGCAGATCGCAAATTCGATCCTCCGGGTAGTCTCAAAGATCTTCAAGCGCGGGGACCAGTCTGCGCTGGAGGCGAAGATCGAGGCACTTGTCACTCAGTTCGATATCAGCATGAGAGAGATCGCAGGCCGAAAGCTGACCATAGCCAAATCGCTGGCCGTCATCATGATCGCCTGGGCCCTGGACGTAACCGTGGCATACATTGCATTCCGGGCTATCGGCTACGAGGTTTCCCCAGGCGTCGTGGTCACGATATACTGTATAATGGTTCTTCTTCAGCTCATCCCCACCTTCCTGCCGGGCGGCCTCGGAATAGTGGATGCGGTGATGACCGTGCTCTACCTGTCCATGGGTGTGCCCCAGATATCGGCGGCTGGAGCAACCATTTTGATCAGGCTCGTCACGCTCTGGTTCCTGACAGCCATCGGAGGACTCGCGACCCTCTATCTCGCCCGGGTAACGGGCACCGGCGCGAAGGCGGGGCAAAAGCCCGCTTAAATCGCCTGTCCGGCAGCATATCAGGCGATTACGACCAAATAAATACAGCCTAAAGTTATATACTCGAAAGCCAATGAATTAGTATGAGCGACTACGTGCCGGTGAGCGTCAGGGGCGTCTATTTTGTCAGCACAATCACAGGGCCTCAGGCAGTCGTGTTTCTCTCGGATAACGGTGACCAGATGGTGCCGATCTACATCGGGCCCGCGGAAGCCATATCGATCGACGTGGCGCTACGCAAAGAGACCACACCCCGGCCCATGACCCACGATCTGCTCAAGACCATCATGGACAACTTCGACATCGGCATCGACCGCATCATCATCGACGACCTGGACGAGCAAGTCTTTTACGCCAGGATCAAGCTGCAGGACGGGGAACGGCAGATTGAAATCGATGCCAGGCCCAGCGACTGCATCGCACTCGCGGTACGCACTAACGCCAGCATATTCATGGAACGCGGCATCATGGAAAAGGTGTCTATCGACAAGAAAGACATTGAGGCGGCAGGCAATTTAGAGGATTTTGCGGAATAAAGTGCCCCGCATGGCGCACCCGTAGCAATGTCACGGCGATGGATTTAAAGCGCAAAGCTGCAAGATTACTTTCACTGCGGTAAATCTAAAGGCTAATTAACTTATTTTCAGTGATATGAAAACATGTTCATACCACTTAACTCAGTAGACGACAATGACTGGCCCAACATCCTTGTGGCCGGCGACACAGCCAGCGTATTTTACCTGCTTGGCCTGCTCAGCCCGTTCAAGCTCAACGTATTTATCGCCGATACAGGTGTTGAAGGCCAGTCACCGCTTCAGTTCCGAAGCGGTCGAGGCGACCGGAAAGACATAGCAGGAGCGTATTATGATTTCTTCGAAGCGCCATGCCGGATGGGAGCGGGCATCCTCAGGAGGTTCGACGTACTGGTGCACACCACGACAGACGGCTATCTACAGGGCTGGGCAAGGCTCTTGAGGGTACCATCCGCCCTGGCACGCTTTCATGCAGGTGGCAAAGTAACGCTGGAGCTTGAAGGCGCAGTCCCTGACTCCGGGTGCTTATCCGGCTGTCGGGATCAGGGTGCTGCGCTGGCGGAAGCGTTGCTTGCGTTTATTGACACCGCCGCATACGGCCGTTACCGAGGTAGCTCCATGTCAGTCACAGTTGACGGACACGGTTCCATACAGATCAGCCAGCCGGTGCTTCTGAAGATGCCCGCCATGGCTTTGCCTGTGGAATCGAAATACAGTGCCTGGGACTATGTCAGCGAGCTGGTAAAACCGAACAGTGGTACAGTCATTTATGCAGACTGCGAGACGCCCCTGGCAATATCCGCCGGGGCAGGGAACACCCGGCTGATCGAGTTTGGCGTCCCTGAGCTCCACATCCTTCGCTGCTCCCGACCCGAAGAGAAATATATAGAGCTTACTGGAGACCTGGGAAGAGTGTTCGATGGGAAGTTTTGAAAAATTGATATTTATGCCATTGTGCTGGCCATTTCGGCGATCTTGTCGAGCAGTTCGTTGACGCCCTGGCCGGTGTGGGCTGAGAATGGCAGCACGCATGCGTTGCCGGATTCACGCTTGACCTTATCCAGGGAAGCGCCGGGCAGGTCCATTTTAGTGGCCAGCACCAGGCAGGGCACGTTGTGTTCAGTCAGTTCAGCCAGGATCTTCTTCTCGAAGGAGGTCATGCCCCGGACCGAATCCACGACGATGATACCGGCGTGTAAGCCGAATGCAACGACCGCCCGGGCAACGCCGAAGCGGTCCTGGCCAGGGGTGCCGTATAAGTAGATCTTGAAACCCCGGTGCTCCCGGATGCCGAGGTCCATAGCGACTGTGGTGCCACCTTCGATATTCTTAGCCTCGGTCATGCGAATTTTAGGATCGATCGACCGGACCAGCGAGGTCTTACCGGAGTGATATGAGCCAAAAGCGACTATCTTGACGCGGTTTTCATTGTCACGTACATTGACCTTAGTCGCATGATGCTCAAACATTAGGTAAGTATATTTTGCTCCTAAATTATAAATGTTGTCACTAGATGCGTTATAATTGCCGTTTTACCGATTTTAAGGCGGTTTCAGGTAAATTTTGGCGAAATAAAAAATAATACTATATCAATTTGATCGTTTTACGCTCTCGAGCAAGAAAGGCTTGCCATCAACAAATTGATATAGACAGAATATTTATTAAAGGCACATGAGCTCAAGAATCGGGACGTCCGAGCTAATCGAATTACTAATCGCTTTCATCGTGCTGACAGTGGCGTTCAGTTTCATGTTCGCCGGGGTAAGGCTGTTTAACATGTCGTTCGACAACCTGACACCTGAAGTGTTTTTCATTGCAGCCGTAGGTGTCGGCAGCGGGTTCCTGCTTCACGAGCTGGCCCACAAGTTTACGGCTATGCGGTACGGATACTACGCCGAGTTCAAAACTAATCCAAACGGCCTGCTCCTGACCATCGGAAGCGCGCTGCTAGGATTTTTGTTTGCAGCCCCGGGCGCGGTGTACATCTCCAAACCGCTATACGGGACTGGAGACAATGCCGCAGAAATAACAGGCAACCCCAACGATGACGCTTACTGGGACAACCTGACAAGCCACCGCGTGGATGACAAAGAGCTGAAGATATCAATCGCCGGGCCGATTACCAACCTCGTGATTGCGGCACTGTTCTTCTCGGTGGTCCACATGGGCATTCTGTCCGGGCTGTTCCTGGACGCCGCGAGATACGGGATCATCATCAACTTGATCCTCGCCGCGTTCAACATGATACCATTCGGGCCGCTTGACGGCGCAAAAGTGTTCAGATCCAGCGCCCTCATATGGGCGATCGTAGGAGTACCCGCAATATTACTTGGCCTCGCCGCGATGACAGGCATCCTGTACATGTTCATATAAGCCGGGCAGGATAGGCAACACCTACCAATAAACATTGTATGTGAGCGAAGTCACATAGCGGGAAGCAAAGAGAAAACGCCAAAAGTCAGGCGATGATAGGGGTCTTGATCAGGCATAATTGATGAAAAATCGGGTTCCCTGCTCTGCGCTTGTATAGCCGCCAGGTGCGCAAAGGGGCCAGGCAGGCTGCCCTATAATTTATGGTGATTAACCATACAGCCATACTATATCGCGAACTCAGCCCTTGTATCGGGACGACTCAGCAATACGAACGCTGCGCTGTGCCTGTGCCACACTGATTTCACGGATTACGTTGGATTTCACTGATTGAAACTAATTTCACGGATGAGGTCGATTTCACAGATTAATAGTATGTTCAATTTTAATCGATCACTCTCCGGGGCGAATCTGTGTAATCAACCTCATCAGTGTCATAGGAAAAAATCTGTGCAATCGAAATCAATCTGTGAAATCAGTGTGGCACAGGCACAGCGCAGCGATCGTTTACCTTCCCGGGCTCATATGCAACATCTGATATCGATCCAATAAACAGGGGTTGTCCTGACATTGAATTGATAAATCCAGAAATGTATAAAAAGGAGGAACATCACCCGTTTGTTCATCCATAATCAATTATGGGACAGCCTGCCTGGCCCCTTTGCGCACCTGGCGATTTTTCAACCGTAGCCTAAACAACAAGTTTTCACAGGAGTCGATCGATGAGCGGCGACCCACTCAAGCATAATTAATGAAAAAGTTTTTCGTAAGACCGGTTCACTGGCTCCCACAGCCCAAAATAAACCTGGTCACATGAAGTCCGCCAGCCCGGTCTGCTTGCTCTTATCATTCTCAAACAAGCTT
>CAZJRS010000062.1:0-13457 GCA_964548585.1 uncultured Methanocella sp.
GTTCTGGACCACGAGCAGGATACACCCGAGAGCGGTCAGGCCCATGAACGCCCGGACCTGGATATCGTGAATCAATGTATGGAACTGCAGCTTGAAGGTGGCAAATATTGTCACGAATGGCAGTGCTCCTGTTATCATGATCGGGAGTAACGCGATCTCGATGAGCAGGCTGTTATAGTGCGCTATGCTGTCCGAATATAGTGAGAAGCCGCCGGTGCCTATCGCGGTCATGGCGATGTTGAGCGAATCCCATGCAGGCATGCCCACGATCAGCAGGATGAAAATGGAGATTACTGTCAATATCAGGTAGAGCTTCCATATGGTCCTGATGGTTGAGCGGATGCTCGGCTGAATTTTTTCCTTCCGGGCTTCCGATTTGTAAAGGACAAACGTGCTGGTGCCTGGTCTGATCAAAATGGTCACCATCAGGAGGATGACGCCTGCACCGCCTATCCATTGTGTCATGCTACGCCAGAGCTGTATGGAGTGATCTATGCGGTCCGGCGAGAGGATCATCGAGTAACCGCTACCTGTCCAGCCCGAGATCGATTCAAAAAAAGCGTCCAGGGGCGGCAAGCCGGGACTGATCACATATGGGATGGCACTGACCGCCGGAATGAGGATATACGCGAGGGCTGCTATGATAATCGCGTGCTTAAGCTCGATCGATTCCGATCTGGGGATTGAGATTTGAATGGCTGCTGCGATAATCAGGCTGACCACCAGCCCCAGGATAAAGCCAACTGTGCTACTCAGTTCCCAAAAAAGCAGGCTTATAATGACCATTATGGCCATTAGCATAGCCGATACTAAAAAAAGCCCTTTTAAATCTCCGATAATGATAAGTATGTCTTTATTTACCGGCAATCCTTCTCACCAGATTACGGGGTTATTTGTTATCGGTCACTGAAATATGTCGGAGACCTTTTCCACCATGTCTCTACGGGCGAAGACGTATACGGAATCGTTGGGTTGTAAGATCGAGCTTCCCTCGGGAATTATCACGTCGTCACCCCGCTCGATCGCTATGATCAGGGCGTGAGAGGGTAAGCCAAGCTTTTGTATTGCCACGCCTGAAGCCCGGGACTCTTCGTGAATGATTAGTTCGATGATCTCGGCTTTTCCGCCAGCCATTGAGACGAAGGCGTTAATGCCACGTCTCCATATGGAGTTAAAGATGTTTTCCGCTACGATCGCGTCGGGGTCTTTGTGAATGATCACGCCTGTTTTCTTGAATATCTCCACATTCTCGTGGTCATTAATGACGGTCGTTATGGTCTTGACGCCTTTTTGCTGGGCTTTAAGTACTACCATCAGGTTCACGTTGTCGTCGCCAGTCGTACAAATGATGGCATCTGCATCGGATATGCTCGCCTCTTCGAGGGTAGACATAAGTGATGCATCGCCTGTGATACTGATCAGGTCATACTTTAACGCGATATCCTTGGACCTCTCGGGATCACTATCGATGACCAGGACGTTGTGCTTTTCCGCGACTGCGATCCTCGCCAGGCTCCTGCCAATGCCTCCGAGTCCTACGATGATAATATACAAAAGAGGGCCTCCTAACGGTCAGACCTATCTCTGCTCTGATCTTTCATATCGTGGTATCATTTATATACATATTATATAATTATATGCCAATTAATCTAAGGTCGCCGAATCTATCGTTAAGGTCTAAGTGGGTGCCCTGTCTCTTCCCGGGTAACCGGACTTCCGGGGGTGTATCTCGTATGGGGCTTTATGGGCCGATACCTATGGGATATAAGCAAATCTATTATTGTAATTAATAGATTGGCATTGGAAAGCTTATTATCATAGTCATCTCACTATGATCTAACCCGGATGGTTATCACTTAGTCTGTATTACTTAATTTGCTTACAGACCGATGACCTGTGACTTGTGATATGCGATGATACAATACCAAACGTCTGCTGGCATCATCACTCGAGACTGTGATTCTATGGTCAGCTTCCGACGCATATGTAAGGGTAATCCCTTTGCGGCAGGAACCTCTGTTAGTCTCTTCTATTTGTGTTGGGGGTTAGGATATTGATCATACAGGTGTCTGTCAGCTCACTAGCATACGCTGTCATCATTATTATTGCAATTATTCTCGGGCTGCACATCTGGAAACGTCGTGCCATGCCCGGCGGCGTATATTTTTCACTTCTTATGGCGGCAATCGGGTTTTGGGCGCTCATGTGCATGGGGGAAAACGAGGTCAAGGCCGCGCTTTTACGCAACATTTGCATAATGATGCAATATGTGGCAGTGACCTGGGCCGGACCAATCTGGCTATTGTTCGTGCTCGACTATGGCTACCGCAACCGGTGGCCCATTACCAGAAAAGTGCAGTGGATATGGGCGTTACCCGTTATCGCCATGGTGCTCGCCGTGACAAACCAGTGGCATGGACTAATCTGGTACAGGTCCCCGGAAGACCTGATCATTTTAGGGCATGGTATAGGCCTGTGGGTTAACCTGATCTACACCTACGCGTTGCTGCTGATCGGATTTATCCTGCTGATCTGGGCTGTCATCGGGTCCTATAGGAAAAATTATCTCCGGACTGCGATGCTGTTGGTCGGCGCAATGATACCAGTGGTGAGCAGCATCCTCTACATGGTGGGATTAGACCCTGATATAGTCGGAGAGATCACGCCCTTTGCTCTGGGGGCAACGATCATTATTTACGCCTGGGGTATTTTCGGGCTGCGTCTTTTTGATCTCGTCCCCGTGGCCCGGGAAGCCCTGGTCAGGAGTATGGCCGATGGGGTGATCGTGCTGGATAAAAAGGGTGAGATCGTCGACATGAACCCCGCCGCAATGCGCATGTTTGATGCCATCGATGCGCCGATCGGCCAGCCTATGGGGGTTGTTCTGTCACGGTGGCCGCAGCTCATTCAAATATGCCGAAGCATGAATGAGGGTTCCTCGGAAACCCTGATCACAGGCAACAAAGGGTCGATCTGGATCGATATCCGTGTCTCTGCCTTGTACAACCACCCGGGAAAGTCTGACGGCAAGCTCGTGTTCTTACGGGATATCACAATGCGCAAGCTCTCGGAAGAGGCGATCAATCAGTCCAATGATTCCCTTCGGGCCGAAGTAACCGAACGAAAGCAGATCGAAGAAGCGCTGAATCGGTCCAACGAGGCACTACAGGCGGAAATCTCCGTTCGTAAACAGGCTGAAGTAAGCCTTGAATTCTCGCTGAAGGAAAAGGAGCTACTACTCAAAGAGATCCATCACCGGGTCAAGAATAATCTCCAGATCATCTCCAGTCTCTTGAGCTTGCAGACGGTTACCTCGACCCATGCGGATACCAGCACAATTTTAAAAGAGAGCCAGAACCGCATCAAGTCCATGGCGCTGATCCACGAGAAGCTGTATGGGTCCAGAGATCTGGCTCGGGTCGACTTCCAGGGATATGTCCAGAGCCTTATCGCGTCCTTGATGCGGTCCTATGTTCTTTACCCGGTCCCGACGATCGAGGTGGACATAGAAGACGTATCGCTGGACATCGATACTGCGATACCCTGCGGCCTGATCATCAACGAACTGATCTCCAACAGCCTCAAATACGCCTTTATAAGTGGGAAAGTGGGGACACTAAGGGTTTCACTGGCCCAGGAGGGCGACATGTACCATCTCAGTGTGAGCGACGATGGTGTCGGGCTGCCGCCCGGTTTCGACTTCAGAAATACCTCGTCTCTGGGGCTGCAGCTCGTCGTGACTCTGGCGGAACAGCTCAACGGTACTATCGAGCATCCGGATGATAACGGGACTACGTTTATCATCCGGTTCAAAGAGGATAGCAAGGCAGCTTGAACACTGGCATTGCAAGCCGCTTGATTTATCCTTTCGGCCTTAAGAACAGCAGGTAGACCGCTCCGATTACTGCTATCAGCACGAAGAATGCGATCATGAGCAGTACCGGCCATGCTGTTGTTGATCCCGGGGTCGAAGGCTGAGGTGAGCTCGACGGTGTGTCTGGCGGAGTCGTCGAAGGTTGTGTGGTCGAAGCAGGTGTGGGGGTTATTGTGCCCGATCCGTTTCCGGCTGGCTGGTTGCCACCGTTAGAGTTGCCATTGCTTGTTCCGGCTGCTGTGACGGTAATCTCATCCGACTGGTACATGATTGACTCTCCGCCGTTCTCTAGCAGTATAACTGTGATTCTATACTTGCCAGAGTTACTATAGGCGTGTTCTCCACTGACTGTTCCCGAGCCGGAATTTTCACTTAATCCTCCATACGATTTTGCACCATCGCCCCAGTAGATCACCGCCGAATGGGTGTTCCCCGATTCCGCATCTGAAAATGACAGGCTGAACCTGATCGTTTCACCGGACTCGGTCCTGGATGGATATGCCGGGTCCTTTATCACTGGCAGATCGTTCACCCCGTTAACCCTGATCCATACGGTTACGGCGCTGGAGTTCGTACTCCCATCGCCGGTCGTATATCTGAACGTGTCTTCACCATTATAGTTCGATGAGGGGACATATCTAAAGGAGCCGTTGTTATACAGCGTCAGTGTACCATGGCTGGTACCGGAGACCAGGTAGGCTGCGAGCTGGTTTCCATCCCCATCCCAGTCGTTCACGAGCACGCCCGGGGCCTGGATCGCTAGTGTAGTATCTTCGTTGACCTCGTAGCTGTCATCGTATGCAACCGGTACGTCATTGATACTGTTAACCGCGATCGAAGCTGTCCTCGTTGCAGAGTAATCGATTCCATCATATGCCCTATAGGTGAACGAATCCCAGCCATTGTGGTTGGTCCACGGGGTATAGACAAAACTCCCATCGGGATTTAACGTTAATGTGCCGTATGCAGGCCCTGTCACAAGTACTGCCGTTATGCTGCTGCCGTCGGGATCATAATCGTTGTTAAGCACGCCGGAAGCAGCGATGGTCAGGGTCGTATCCTCGTTTATGCTATAGGACTTGTCAGTAGCTACAGGTACTGTGTTAATCGTCAGGGTGACTGTTGCTTCAGCCGAATTTGCGGTGCCGTCATTCACTCTATACGTGAATGAGTCGGTCCCCATATACCCGGAATTAGGCGTATAGGTGAAGGTACCGTTCGGGTAAAACACGAGTATGCCATGGCCAGGGCTTGTGACAAGGGCGGCTGTTAATGTATTGCCATCGATGTCGTTATCATTCCCCAGCACCCCGGTAACTGCGTTTAAGACCGCGTTTCTGTCGACTCTGAAGGTGTCCGCAGTTGCCACTGGCAGGTCGTTAACCGGGTTTATCGTCAGGGTGACTGTCGCTACGGTGGAGTCTGCGGTACCATCATTCGCCTTGTAGGTGAACGAATCAGCGCCATTGTAGTTTGGGTTCGGGTTGTATGTGAATGATCCATCCTGGTTGAGGGTGACTGAGCCGTGTGCCGGGTTCGTGACTATTACTGCGGTGAAACTGGCACTGTCTATGTCAGCATCGTTAGCAAGGACGCCACTACCTGCAATGACCTGGAGAGTCGTGTCTTCGTTGGTAACGTAAGCATCTCCATGGGCGACCGGGGCGTCATTCACCGGACCGACGGTAATCGTGACTGTCACAAGCCCGGTGGTTATCGATCCGGCGGTTATCCGGTACTGGAATGTGTCGGTACCCTGATAGTCTGCTGCCGGCGCATATGTAAAGCTCCCGTCTGCACTTAGCTGTAACGTACCATGGGCCGGGTCAGTGTGACTTGTTATCGAGATGACGTCCTTGTCAGCGTCGAAGTCGTTTGAAAGAACGCCGGATGCAGGGACAACAAGACTGGTATCTTCTGCTGTGCTGTAGGAGTCGGGTAATGCCACAGGCGCGTCGCTAACGGGATTTATCGTGAGACTGACTGTAGCTGTGTTGGAGTCTGCAGTGTCGTCATTCGCCTTGTACGTGAATGAGTCTGTGCCGTGGTAGTTTGCGTTCGGGTTGTAAGTGAAAGTTCCATCCGGGTAGAGGGCGAGTGTGCCGTGTGCCGGGTTTGTGACCAGTATGGCCGCTAACGAATCTTTGTCGTCATCCTGGTCATTTGCGAGCAAGCCAAGGCTTGCTTCAGCTACGTTTAGCGGGGTGTCTTCATCCAGCGTGTATGCGTCGTTGTCGGCTACCGGGACATCATTAATAGAAGTTATAATCAGATTTACCGTCGCTATATTAGAGTCAGTGGTGCCGTCGTTGGCTTTGTAGGTGAACGAGTCGATACCATGGAAATTCAGGTGGGGGTTGTAGGTGAAGGAGCCATCCAGGTTGAGGGTAAGCGCTCCGTTTATCGGGCCTGTGATCAATACCGGTGTGATCACGTCGTGGTCTGCATCTGTGTCGTTAACCAGTATGCCGGGTGCGGGGACTGTCAGGGTCGTGTCCTCGCCCGTACTGTAGAAATCATTAGCTGTCACGGGCACCGCGGCAAACGCGACTCCCACCGGACTGCCACCGTTGCCTGCAGTAAATGTCCATACAGCTATACTGATGGCGATAAATGCAACAATTTTTGTCGATGCATTCAGCCAGAGGAAACGCTTAGAATCCTTAAATCGGTTGGTGCCGTTCATAATGACCCCCCAATAGGTTTCATATCATTCGTATGTTATGTATGCTGAGTATTAGCAGTATTTAATATTATTGTCATAATCCGTTAACTGAAAGTAATATGGGAAGTGCAGTTGATGATCAATGGTTTTATGTAGCCGAAGCTAATAATTGGAAAACAAACTTAAAGAGGGCAAATAATGAGTTCAATAATAAAGAGCATTAACGCTTTTCTGACTCCCTTCATCTTTATCCTGTGGGTGGTCAGCGGTGTAGTACTCATCTGCCAGTATAAGGGCATGCTGCCATGGCTGGAAGGGTGGCCTCAGACTTTGATCGTGCTAATCGTATTTGTGCCGCCTGTACTGTTGATTTTGTATGCTGTAGCCGAGCTGTTGAAAAAGTACGTATTTCATCTTTGAATTTTTCCGTTTTGCCTGGGGGAAGAACCCATTTTTAATTCCCTGTTTCCTGGAATGTGATCAAGTATTCGGTACCTTCAGTTGACTTGATCTCCATTTTGCCGTTCAGCTGGCCGGTGAGGCTGGTGATTAGCACCATGCCCAGCGATGTCGCATTGTTTATGTCAAAATTGGCAGGGAGTCCTATCCCATTATCTTTTACTTTGAGGCGGTAGGTCTTTACCCCATTTCCCGGTAGCTCGTGTAAATCTATGGATATGTTCCCATACCGGCCGTCCGGAAACGCGTGTTTCATCGAATTGGAGATCATCTCGTTGATGATCAGGCCGCATGGGACGGCTGTATCTACGCCCATTCGGACTTGGTCCACACTGATATTCAACGTCACATTCCTTCCCGTGGAATAGGTTCTCATTATCTGCGAGGACAACGTCTGGATATACTCCGCGAAATCGATCTTCGCCAGATCTTTCGACTGGTAAAGCTTCTCATGGATCAGCGCCATTGACATGACCCTGTTCTGAGTTTCTTTGAACGCATCCAGCGACTGCTGATCTTTGATGAATCCCGCCTGGATACTTAGCAGGCTGTAGATGATCTGCAGGTTATTTTTCACCCGGTGGTGAATTTCCTTCAGCAATATCTCCTTTTCTTCGAGCGATTCTTTCAGGTTATGCTCTAGCTTGACCCGTTCCGTAATGTCATCCAGGGCTATCGCATAGTTGGAGATCCTGTTATCCGAGTTTAAAATGGGGAATAGCTTAACCATCATGGATGTTTTACCCTGGCTCGCTGTTGCCAGCTTAGCCGAAGGAATGACCAGGTTCTTACCCTCCCGGAGCTTTGCCAGGGTGTCTGTGCTAATCCCTGTAATCTTCCCGGGCATCATCGAGAGGTTTAAATGGCTGGCTACGTCTGACCGCTTCAGGTCGAACAGGCTAAGGAAGTTATCGTTGACCAGCACAGGCTTTCCATCGGTGTCAAAAACGCACATGGCGTCCGGCGATTGCATCACAATGTTTTCCATCGCCAGGGTCGTGTCCTTTAATTTTTTACTTAAGCTTCCCAGCGCTTTCTCCCGGATGTCATTGGTGGTATAGATCAGGAGTGTGGATGAGAGGAATATCATTGACACGCTGTATGTGATGTCTGCGATGAAGTACCGGGCACTGGCGAAGAAGCCCGGCTCTCCGAGGTAGCTTATTAAGTAGGACAGGTCTCCGGCAAAATTCAGGAAGCAAAAACCGAAAACCGACATGATCAGGTATTTCAGGCTTACCTTGAGATTCATCAGGAACAGCTTCATAAACATTGAAAATATGAACATGTCCAGGATAATGTAGCCCGTCAGGATCCATGTGTCCTGCAGGTCTTTGCCACTCCAGTTCGTATTCATTAGCGCCCAGGTGACAAATATGATCGCAACCGTCGCCGTTACGATATTGATGAGCCAGTTTACCTGTGTATTCAAGAACCATTGTTTGGAATTCTTCAGTTTGAACAGACCGTACACGATCAGGCAGTAGCTGGCGACCCACCCGATTGTCCCGATGTCTCTGGCTATCCAGCCCAGGTGTAAGGGTTTGATGAGCTCATAAAGCAGGTACCACGACGAGTTCGACAGCGTCCAGATTAAAAGCGCAACGGATAAGATGCTACTGATGAACCGGATATTTTTGTCTTCATCGAAGAAGTATAGTTTAATGGTCAGGAACATACAGAACAGGGGCAAAAGCATCTGGATCAGGCTTTTCACCAGATTCTGATCGGGCATCGGTATGAGTAGCAAGACCACGCTGAGGACGATCGTTATAAAAGTCGCCGCTATCATTAGCCGGACTTTGTTCAACCGATCTTTTACACCGTCAGCTTCCATGCTCTATCGCCTCCTGTCATCGTCGGTAACCGCTTGATTAGAATAAATTCCAGTACTTTATATTATATAAGATTTACTATGATTTTAAAAAAATCCTAACTTGAGCGATATGACTTGTCAAATGCCACTGTTCGATCGAGCCTTCAAATCGCCGATCTTTGCGGTGATTGTGACTGACTTCGTGCCGGATGATGGCTTACGATACGATCAAATATATCTGTAACCGGACTGGTGGGGCGAAACATGAATAAGGGGTTTTCGGATCGGATACCGCCCGGTGACAGATCGGCGATCATTATCTTTCACCGGGCGCCCGAGCTGTGTTCAGGCAGACGTCTGGTCCGTTTTCTCCCTTTCCCAGTACCTGTGTCTGGCGATGGCCTTTACGAATTCTTTCCCAAAGTCGGACAGGCTTTTGGGGCTTTGGACGGTAATGACTCCTTTGTCGGCTACTATTGCGGTCCTATTACCTTTACCTGCCAGTGTCACTCCCTTGATGCCTGCCGCTTCCAGCATAGTCACGCCTTCATCCGCCGCGGCGATCGGTTTACAGTGCTTGAAGGCTTCGCTCACGAAGTGCAGGGCGTCGCCGTTCGATTTGAGCCGTTCGACGCTCTTTGCTCCTCCCGGTATGTATACCGCGTCGTATATGACTGACGAGGTGATGAGGAAGTTCTCGTCTACCATGATGGGCTTGCCGTCGGAAGCTTTGATCTTGCCAAGGTCGACTGATATGATCTCGGCCATTGCTCCTTCGGATGCCAGGTTATCCCTGATCGCCGAAACCTGGTTCGCGTTTACTCCCTCGCAGGCAAGTATGGCGATCTTCCGGGATTTTATCGTCTCCATCATCGTATTTGCCTGGCTGACCGCCGGGGACTTCTTGATCCCGCGCTGCTTCTCGGGCTTGATCGAAGCGGTCGGAGTGATTCCGAGACCTTCCCCTACACGCTTTGCCAGCGTTGAATCCACCCGGGCAAACATGTCAACCACTTTCTGCCGGACTTCCGGGTTTTCGACTTTTCCTAACTCAAACCTGGAAGCCTTAACGATGTGGTCTTTTTCAACCTCTGACATGCTGTTCCAGAACAGTGTGGCCTGGCTGTAGTAGTCCCGGAAACTCTCGCTTCGTTCCCTGACCTTGCGGCCTTCCACCTTTTCCGCATAGCTCATAAAGCCTTTATCGCCTGATTCGGCCGGGAATCCTCCGGCGAGTCCGTTGGGTGTATAAGACACTTTACCTCTGTTGATCATCTGCCTCATATGGCCGTCTCTCTGGTTGTTGTGGATCGGGACAATCGACCGGTTCACCGGTATCTCGTGGAAGTTTGGCCCTCCGAGACGGATGAGCTGAGTATCTATGTATGAGAACAGCCTGCCTTGTAGCAGGGGGTCGTTACTGAAATCGATGCCCGGCACTATATTGCCTGGACAGAACGCCACCTGCTCTGTTTCGGCGAAAAAGTTGTCCGGGTTCTTGTTCAAGACCAGTTTGCCAATGATCTTTACGGGCACCTGCTCTTCAGGCCAAATCTTGGTCGGGTCGAGGATATCAAACTCAAACTTGAACTCGTCTTTCTCATCGATCATCTGCACTCCGAACTCAAACTCGGGGTAGTAACCATTCTCAATTGCCTGCCACAGGTTCCGCCGGTGGAAATCAGAATCTTTTCCGGCAATCTTCTGGGCTTCGTCCCACGCGAGGGAGTGTATGCCAAGCGCCGGCTTCCAGTGAAACTTGACGAACCGCGATTTCCCTTTGGCGTTTACAAACCTGAAGGTATTGACCCCGAACCCTTCCATCATGCTGAAGTTCCGGGGTATCGCCCGGTCTGACATGATCCACATGACCATGTGAGCGGTCTCGGGTGCACTGGCGATAAAGTCCCAGAAAGTATCGTGAGCTGTGGCAGCCTGCGGCATTTCGCTATCTGGCTCGGGCTTGACGGCATGGATCAGGTCGGGGAAGTTGACCGCATCCTGAATGAAGAATATCGGGATGTTATTTCCGACTATGTCGTAGTTGCCTTCGTCGGTGTAAAACTTGACGGCAAAGCCCCTTACGTCCCGGACGGTGTCCGCGGAACCCCTTGACCCTGCAACTGTAGAAAACCTGACAAAGACCGGCGTCCGCTTCCCTGCTTTCTGCAGGAAGCTGGCGCTCGTGTATTCCGCCATGGACTCGTACGCCTCGAAATAGCCGTGGGCTCCGGACCCCCTCGCGTGGACAATTCTCTCCGGAATGCGCTCGTGATCGAAGTGCGTGATCTTTTCTCTGAAGAGGAAGTCTTCGAGCAGAGTCGGGCCTCTGATGCCGCCTTTTAACGATTCGTTGTTTCTTCCGATTTTTACCCCGAGGTTACTGGTCAACAGCTGGCCATCGTCAGCTACAGTGAACTGTTCCATCGCACGGATTTTCTCGGTCGGTACCTGTATAATATCTGCCTTCTTTTTACGTGTCTTCATCGTCGGCCCTCCTGGTAACGATAATTACATCAGAGGTGATTTTGCAATTTTATGAACTTTGGCCGTATATTGGTTAATATTTTGGATTATTTGCTGATTATTAAGTGCGAGTGTGAATGTTGATCGTCACAGTTTCCCGGCATAGTAAATTTTAAGTACAAAGAATAGTTAATTGACTAACTGTAAGTCAAAAAATCGTGGCAATCATCATGGGCAGGATCGCAAAGGACCCGGAAATCAGAAAAAAGGAGATCGTTGAGGCAGCCGAGGCACTTTTCTCCGAGAAGGGCTTCGACCAGACCTCGGTGAGCGACATCACCGACCGGGTCGGGCTTTCTCACGGGGCGTTCTTCTACTACTTCAAGTCCAAGAATGAGCTGTTCAAAGCAGTCGTCGGGAATTTCCTGGATAAGGAAATAGCAGGATTCCGGGCATTTGTCGCTGACTCTGACGTCGACGCGTTAAAAAAGATCCAGCTGCTCGTGGACCGTTCGCTGTCTTCAAGCCAGATCAAGAACGGTTTTATCGATTACATGCATGACGAGGGTAACGCGTCAATCCACGATGAGTACACTCGCCGGTCACAAGAACTGTTGATCCCGCTGATCGCAGAAATCGTGCAGCAAGGGGTCGATGAGGGTCTGTTCAACGTCGAGTATCCCCGGGAATGCGTGGAGCTGATCATACCGATGTTCGACAGCATGTACCATACCCTCCAGCAGCCGCAGAGCAACGACGAATACTACCGGCGTTTACAAGCCCTTGAATCGATCCTGAACCGGTGTCTCGGGGTCAAGAACGGCTCTCTGACTGTGAAGCCGACCCACTAGGTTTCACTGACTTTTTATTTTGGTAATATCAAGTCGTGTGAAGCTTGCCGATAATAATCTGACTTACAATAAGTCAAAATATATAACGATCATCAAGAAGGGAAATTCATATGGAAATCAAAGGGCAGCAAATGACAGTACTCTTACTGTCAATGTTTATATTCACGCTCGGATTCGGCATCACTGTGCCGGTGATGCCGTACTTCGCCATACAAATGGGCGGTACTGTGGTCGATATCGGACTCCTGATGGCGGTATTTTCTGCCATGGAGCTCCTCTTCGCCCCCCTCTGGGGTAAGGTATCCGATCGCTTCGGCCGTAAGCCTGTCATGATAGTCGGCTTAATCGGCTTCAGCATAGCTTTTGCCCTGTCCGGGCTTTCTACTCAGCTCTGGATGCTATACTTGTTCCAGGCGCTGGCAGGCATGATGATGGCCGGTATCTTCCCTGCTACGATGGCTTACATCGCCGATTGTACCGAGCCCGGCGAAAGGGCGAAACAGATGGGCATGCTGGGCGCAGCCAATGGGGCAGGGGTCATCTTCGGGCCTGCGCTTGCCAGCCTGTTTGCGTTGTGGGGACTTAGAGTCCCGTTCTTCGTGGCAGCGGCACTTGCGCTCGTCACTTCGGTGGTGACTCTGGCGTGGATCCGTGAGTCGAAATCACCCGATCGAGAGCAAATATCTGTTCAGGCCAAGAGTAATGCATCCTGGATGCAGCCGCAGATGCTGATCTTCTTCCTCATGATGCTGTTCGTCATGGTGGCGATGGCATCGCTGGAATCGACCTTTGGGTACTTCACGATGGACCGGTTCGGGCTTTCCGAGATACCGTCTTCCATGCCCGTACTCTGGACCAGTGTCATGTTGACCGGCACGAACCTGATGGGCGTAGTCTTCACCTTCTTCGGTCTAATCGGCGTCGTGACTCAGGCCCTGATCGTTGGGAAAGTGATCGAACGGGCTGGAGAAGAGCGGACGATCGTCCTCGGTCTGCTTGCGATGGCGGCCGGGACAATCCTGCTGATCTTCTCGGGCGAAATGGTTTCCATCATCATCTCCGCCTGCGTGATCGCAGTCGGGATAGGCTTGTTGATGCCGAGCATCAATTCGGCAGTATCCCGGCGCACGGACAAAGATAACCAGGGCATGATCATGGGCATCCTTGGCTCGTTCAACAGCAGTGGCCGAGTCGTAGGGCCGGTAGCCGGAGGTATCGCTTACTCCGTAAGCATGTTGCTCCCCTACATCGGCTCTGCCGCTCTTGCCGTCGCCAGTGCAGCATTTATCACGGTCTGGAACCGGCTGGGCAACGGAAGCCGAAAAG
>CAZJRS010000062.1:13557-15022 GCA_964548585.1 uncultured Methanocella sp.
TATGGATAAAGCCAGGAAAGCTCCGTCCGCCTTCGGGACCTTCAACGTCTTCTTCAATGGGAAATTCTTATCACACGAGATCATGAGCCGGAAGAGGCTAGAAAAAGCCCTGGGCATAGGCTGATTTCTTAGCTTAACTTGTGTAGGTGGCTCTGAAGTTCCCTGGCCCGTTCCTCGGCATCCATGACCCTGCGCATGATACCTGCGCTACCGATTACGATGCCACAGGGCATCGTGATGCGGGCGTTTTCTCTGGCAGTTACTACATCGACTTTATGTATTTTGCCACAGCCCGGGCATGGTACCAGTATTTCTTTGACTATTTCTTCCGGTTGACTCATAGCGTTATACTATCTCGGCTGAAGTCAAATAGATTTTCAGTCTTTAAATCCACTTTTTCAGCCGGAAATAGGCCAGCATGGTCACTGTGACAATTATGATGATCGCCCACACTCCGTAGTACCCGTATTCCCAGTAGAGCTCAGGCATATTACGGAAATTCATGCCATACACTCCCACAATGAAGGTGAGTGGAAGCATGATGGTCGCGATGATGGTCAGCTGCTTCATGACTTGGTTGAGCGATACCGAGATTGCCGACATATAGATGTCGCGGGAGGAGGCTAATATGTCTCGATAGGTCTCGATGAGGTCCATCAGCTGGGTGATGTGATCGTCGATATCTCTGATGTATATCAGCGTCGCAGAAGCGATGAATGGCGATGCCCCTCGACTGAGGTCGTTTACTACGTTCCTGATCTGCCACACAGACTTCCTGAGGGTCAGCAGGTTCTTCCGGACCTCTGCCATCCTTGGCAGCAGTTCCTTACCCGGTTTGAGCATGGCATCATCTTCCAGTTCCGTGATGGCATCTTCCAGGTCATCCAGGACCGGGTAAAAATGATCTGTGGCGTGATCCAGCAGCGAGTAGGCGAGAAAATCCGGCCCCAGTCCATCAAGCCCGTTCGTCTTGTTGATCAGTGTCGTCTCGATCGCCCTGATGGTGTCCCAGTGATCCGATATGCTGATCAGGAACTCTTTGCCTAGTACGAGGAACAGCTTACTGATGGTCACACTTCTCTCTTCGAACTCCGGGATGTCTGACACTATGAACGTGTACCCGGAGTATTCATCGACCTTCGGGATCTCAATGGGGTTGGAGATATCCTCCGCGACCAGGGGGTGCAGGGAAAACTTTGTAATGATGCGGTCCAGTTCCTGGTCATCCGGGTGCAGCAGACTGATCCACCTGGTGTATCCCGGGTACCTGTCGAAGGCCTCTAAACTGATCATTTCGACCGTCCCCTGTCGGAACGCGAAAACTTGCATGCTCATGGCATCATACATTTATAATATTATTATAATATGATTCTATGCTGGAACCAGAGCCCCCTGTTCTTTTTGATTTACCGGCAATAGCACGATCTGCTCAAGCTACTCCTCAGGGAATCTCCGATCTCTCGCC
>CAZJRS010000062.1:15122-22300 GCA_964548585.1 uncultured Methanocella sp.
TAAAAAAAGTAAAAAGGGTTAGATTCACTCCGGCACGAACTTCGTACCGTAGTGGATCATGCCCTTGGCGCCATCTTCCCCGATCTTGCGGAAGACTTTCTTGACGCGCATACCGATCTTGATGTCTTTGGGATCACAGATGACCTGGGTGGTCACATGGGGTCCTTCATCCAGCTTCACGATGGCCAGATTGTAAGGCTTGCCGCCGATCCAGCTCTCGCCGGGAGCATACACCGTGGAGTAGGTGACGATTTCGCCCGTACCCTTGTACTGGTACTCCACGATCTTGCCCTGCCTTCTGCACTCCGGACACAAGGTTCTCGGCGGGTAGTGGTAGGTATTGCAGGTCTCGCACTTGGTCCCTATCAGGTTATACCTTGTGGGGATCTCTCTCCAGAATCTTGGGACGCTCATGTTATTTCCTCCTCTTCTCGTTGGACAGGATATGGCATACCGCTGTGCCGCCCGTGCCGCCCACGTTGTGGGTCATGGCGATCTTCGCACCGCTGACCTGTCTCTTGCCGGCTTCGCCGCGCAGCTGCTCTACGCATTCGACAGCCTGCTTGATGCCGGTGGCGCCCACCGGGTGCCCGGTGGCCTTCAGGCCGCCCGAGGCGTTGACTGCGATCTTGCCGCCGATGGCCGTTTCGCCCCTCTCTGTGGCCGGGCCGCTTTCTCCCTTCTTGAAGAAGCCGAGGTCTTCGATGGCGACCAGTTCTGCGATGGTGAAGCAGTCGTGTACCTCTACTAGGTTGATGTCCTTCGGACCCACGCCCGCCTGCTCGTACGCTCTCTTGCCTGCGGCGACAGTTGCGCCGAAGGTGCACAGGTCCTTCCTGTTGTGCAGCGAGATCGTGTCGGTTGCCTGACCTGCACCCAGCACGTAGATCGGGGTGTCGGTGTACTTCTTGGCGACTTCGACCGGTGCCACGATGACTGCGGCTGCGCCGTCCGTAATCGGAGAGCAGTCGAACAGTGTGAACGGGTCTGCTACCATGGAGGCATTAATGACGGTGTCCACGGTGATCTCGTTCCGGAACTGGGCCCGGGGGTTGTGGACTGCATTCCGGTGGTTCTTGACCGCGACTTCTGCCAGCTGCTTTCTGGTGGTGCCGTACCTGTGCATGTGGAGCCTGGCTACCATTGCGTACAGTGCCGGGAACGTGGCGCCCATGAAGCCTTCCCACTCCCTGTCTGCCGCCGAGGACAGTGCATCTACTGTCACGCCGGTCTCTACGTCGGTCATCTTCTCGACGCCTGCAGCTACTACGATGTCGTGGTAGCCTGAGGCTACTGCCATGACTGCGTTCCTTAAGGCGAGACCGCCCGAAGCGCATGCTGCCTCTACACGGGTTGCGGGGATGTTGAAGTCCCTGGCAAGGCCTGCGTAGTCAGCGATGAGCGAGCCGATGTGCTCCTGCTGCACGAACTGGCCGCCGCTCATGTTGCCCACGTACATAGCCTCGATATCTTCACCGGCAATGTTGGAGTCTTCAATGGCCTTTGCTCCGGCCTCTACGAAGATGTCCCTGAAGGACCTGTCCCACATCTCGCCGAATTTGGTGCATCCTACACCTATGATTGCAACGTCTCTCATTTTGTCACCTCTTAGTTGTCCGTATTGATCTTGCCTTTGTGTCTGGCGTATGACGCATAGTCCAGGTATTTCGCCTTGTGGATGTAGTCCCACGTCTTGGGGGCCAGGTTCTGTACCTTGGTGATTCTGTCAGTAACCGTTATGTCAAAGGAGTCGCTGCCTGCGCCCGAGCCGAAGGAGGTGACGAAGATCCTCTCGCCCGGCTTCGCTACGTCGAGTACGGCTGCGAGGCCTACCATGCTGGCACCGGAGTAGGTGTTGCCCATTTTCGGGCAGGTGAGGCCCTGCTTGATCTGCTCTTTGGTGAATCCGAGCACCTGGGCGGTCCTGCTGGGGAATTTCCCGTTCGGCTGGTGGAATACCGCGTAGTTGTAGTCGCTCGGCTTGGTGCCCTGGTGCTCCAGCATCATTTTCGATGCCGCCAGCACGTGCTTGAAGTAGCCCGGGTCTCCGGTGAACCTGCCACCGTGTCTCGGGTAGTCTGCGCCTTCCCTTCTCCAGAAGTCCGGCGTATCAGTGGTAAACGAGCAGGTGTGGTTGATCTCTGCGATCAGGTCGGTCTTGCCGATGACGAAGGCCGCGCCTCCAGCCGCTGCGGTATACTCCAGCGCGTCGCCGGGAGCACCCTGGGACGTGTCTGCGCCGATGGCCAGCGCAGTCTCGGCGATGCCGCATGACACGACACCCATCGAGGTCTGAATGGCTGCAGTGCCGGCTTTGCAGGCAAACTCGAAGTCGGATGCGGTCATCTTGGGGCCGGCTCCTATTGCTGCAGCGACAATGGTTGCAGTTGGCTTCACCGCGTACGGGTGGCTTTCCGATCCCACGTATATCGCACCGATCTTCCGGGGGTCTGCGCCCCTCGCGATGGCGTTCCTTGCAGCTTCTACTGCTATTGTGGCTGTATCCTCGTCGAGGTCCGGTACCGACTTTTCAGAAACCATTAAGCCGTTTCTGTAATCGTCCGCGTCGTCGCCCCATACCTTGGCGATCTCCTCGACCTTGATGCGGTACTGAGGGACGTACGCTCCGTAAGAACTAATTCCGAGCTTCATTCTTTCAAACCCTTTAGTGTCTTTATCATTTCATCGATGTTGGTCATCGACGTCATCAGCGGGAAGGACTCTACGGACGCGATTTTTCGCGCCACCGGATCGATCCTGTCCGACTCCAGCCCGTGGAGGACTACGGCGGCTGGCTTGAGAGCTGATACACGCAGCGCCACCATGGGCGATCTTCCCGTAGAAACATTGCAGAAGATCAGTGCGCGTTCGGTGCTCCAGCCGTACAGCCTGTAGAACTCGTTGGCGGAAAACTGGTAAATTGCGTTAAGGCTGTCTACGATGGTGTAGCCGTTGATCGCTCTGTCGAAATTGCCTGAGACCTTCTCGGCGCCTATCGCCTTGGCGAACTTCGCCAGCGGCACCGGTGACCGGTATTCGTGGATGTCTAGTATCACATCGGTATCATACCGGTCGAGGAACATGGTCTCGTAGGCACGGATCTTGTGCGACCCTGCCTTTTCGTCCAGATCGAGCATCGCCTCAACGATCTTGCTGATAATAGTCGTACCCGGGGACTTTCTCCTTCCGCTTTCGTAGTCGCTGATCACTGATGGCGACACCCCGATGCTGCTGGCCAGATCGATCTGGGAGATACCGAAGTTTTTCCTCCACTTCTTGATCGTCTCGCCGGGGTTTTCCGAAAGGGTGATTTCTCCCGCCATTTTCTCGGCGAGCTTTGCCCTCAGATTGACAATGTCGTTCTGCATCTGTCGGTTATAAAAGAACTCTTTGTATATAAGCCTTGTAGTAGTACGGTTCGACGATTGACGTAGATTTTCAAATTTATAATTTCAATAATTTAAATGGCATAACATCGGCACCATTCATCGACAGGCGTCGGATGCCGGATTCGGATCGGTTGTGACTTATTTCAGAATTGACATGAGTTCGACAGTTTATCATCTATCGCTCAGTGTCGCAATTTCCTGCGAACGATGTCGCCCCACCTCTTCATATGCATGGCAGGCAGGGATAAGTCCTTCCCTGGAAAGTGATGCGTGCGCATGATCTGTTCGGGCGGCAAGGCGAAATACCTGGCTATCCTGAACTTTTCCCGGACAGTTGCTTCGGCAGGCCAGCGTGCCTGTATATTACTGATGAAATCCTGCTTTCCACTGGTTAATTTCTCAAAAGCTTCCTCAACGTTCTTTTCAGAAGCGGATCCGGCGATAAAAATGTCTTTAGGCACCGTGATGCCAGCCCAGAGTTCTGCCATCCGTAACACAGGTCTTAGTAGAGGGCCCGTGTTTGACTTCCTCATATTGCTGCGGAACTCTCCCCAGCTACCCGTAGCTTCGAAGTGCCGGCACAGAATGGCGATGTCGTTGATCCAGGAGAGTTTGATGCCGTCGTAGTGTTTGCCCATCATGTGGACTGCCTGGCTGATGAGCGCATCTGCCTTACTCATGACCTGTATGTCTCGCCTTCCAGCCTTTACTGTGATCGATCGATCGAAATAATCATCGACACTGGTGCCTCTTTTCAGAACGTCGATCGATGACCGATCCCAGTGTAGCTCTACCGGGATATACCGGGCGTTTTTCTCCCGGTAAGTAAATTCTTCTTCGCAGAATAACCTGGCAGAGACTTCAAAATACGGGTAAATACACTGATAACCTATGCTTTCCAGAGCTTTTCTCGCCTGCCGTACCTCTCCGGGTCTGACCATGATGTCGATGTCGCTTCCTGTTCTCACGAACGGCTCGGCGTATATTGTCCTTGACAGTGCAGCGCCCTTGAGCACTAGAAAATTTATATTCACTTTTCCAAATGCGTCAGAGATCTCCTCAAGTTGTTTTTCGGTCTTCAGCTGGCTGATCATAGAAACCCGGTAAGCGCATTTCAGGTCATCCATGACCCTGGGCGAAGGTCTCATTTCACGGGGAACTGACATGATACGCCAGTACAGGAACGGGTTGATCCAGTGGCACCGAAGACATGCCAGCACATCTTCCCACCTGTCAGGCAAATCATGGGGCGGTTGTGCTGTTCTGTTCCCCATTAAGCTTCTTATATAGGACAATATACTATCATCGAAGCCCAGTAATCCGCCCTGATGGATAGACGCGCAGCTCAGCGGATACTTACTATGTAGCGACCTGATCTCTCCCAACCGGGCTGTCTCTTCATCCGGGTCACCGGGGCGCATTCCGCTCCTGCTCCTCTTTTGCAGGCACCTCTACTGTCTCTCTGTGCCCGTTCTTTGCCAGTGCGGGAGGGGTTCCATAAGTGCCCCTGCTTACCTTTCGTAAAGCTGGTTTCCTGCCTTTGATCAACCGAAATAGTCTCCTGTTCAGGTTTGCGATCGCCACCTTCCGGATGATCCCCATGTAACGGATGATCCGGGTAAAAGCCACACGGAGTCTCCCGCTCCAGCCTCCGTGAATGCGCCTGTATCGTCTGTCGCTCCGGGCGATAATTACCTGGCCGTCGATATCGTCCTTTGATAGTATCCATGGGTCGATCTCGTTATTATTATCCCCGCGTGTTTTGATCCCCTCCGCGGTGACCGATATGACCCGATGAGTGACGGATCTGCCCTCCAGCGGGTTATCAAAAACGACAACGTCGCCCGGCCGGACATCCATCTTCCCGTACGGGACAAAATAGATGATCTCGGGTGCTTTTAGTGTCGGGCTCATGCTATTCCCGATGTAGGTCAGTGACCCTGGGGGGCATGTCCAGCTTTGTTCATCTGATCTTGGCGATTTCATGGCCATTTTAAGTTATGCTCAACGCTTTTTCGATCTCGGTCCAGAAATGACCCGTCAGACTTGCCCGAAGCGCATATGCAGGCACGGTATTTGCGATGCGACAGGCATTCTCGAGCATCTTACCCCTCAACATCTTAAGCTTGTCAGGGATCAATTCCAGTTCGTACTTCAGGTTCGCCTCCACACCGGAATTATAAACGCTCATCGCCGCCTTTCCTCGCTTCAACGGGATGACTTCGTCCGTATCGTGCTGCTCTAAAAAGAAGATCCCGGCCAGTTCAAGTCGTTCCTGGACATCCCATGTGTCACTGGTTCCGTTCATCATGTACTGGCTCCAGGTGGGAAATGGGTGCACGATATAGTCATTTTTCCCACCTCTCAGGATGAGCACTTCGTCATCGCATACTGCGCGCCATGGCTGGGGTATGCGCTTACAGCATGTCGATTTTCCCGTATTGCCCCGGGCAGCAATAATGACACTTCTGCCTCCCCGCTCGACTAAAGCGGCATGCATGGGAAGGCCGCCGGCAAAAATCGCGCCTGATATGACCGGGTATAGCGACTGTTGCATCTGTACCGTCTCCAGGATATGATCACTCCAGCTTGTTACACTGTTGATGATATACGGGACGTCGGGATGACTCCACAGCTCGGCGTGTCGAAGCCTGGTACAGGTCCACCCGCTTTCGGGCAGCTTCTCCACTCCATCCAGGCCTGCAGCGGCCTGAAGGCAATATTTTAACCCTCGTCGCTGGCTGTTTCTGATGAATACAATTGTCCTGTGGCTATTTGCCGGCGTTGCTTTCAACTTTGCCATGTGGGCAAGACGTTCACAGAGCAATTCTGATTCCTTATCTGCCATTATCTGCCACTCCTGGCTATCGCCAAGCATCAGCTGATAAGCATACTGTTTCAAATGATCACCTTGATATCAAAATTTAAGTAATGTCATATCATCCGAACGTCCTGTAAGTCTTTATTCAGGGCGTTCGTATTCCTGGTTTCCGGCTTATAACTGAGCAGGTTAAGGCTGCTGTCGCAAGCCGGTATCCAGGCGGTTTAGTCTGTTTTATCCGATCACAGCAGGGCCCGCTATACAGGCACCTACTACAGCTACACCTGTGCCGCAGTCTGTACCGGCTACGCTACCCGGCAGTAAACATACGGCAGCAAAAACTGTTCCGGCGACGCAATCACCGTATGACACATCGTTGATGTTTTTCAGCGATGGCTTCTCATATTCAAATTTTTCCATGTGTATATCACCTTTTCTTACATGTATGGGTACCATATTCCAGCGATCTTGCATAGGCAAGTTCTTATCACCCATCGATTGTTATCGATGTCCCCGATATACTGTCGTTATATAATCCGAGGATGATGGTCTGATTGGTTATGGTATAATAATATTAATTAAGCTATTAATATATTAATATTTTTATATTATTACCACAAGTTATTGCTATTGTATTATTAATACCTAACCTATCAGTCTGCCACTCAGCTTTTTCCGCCGTTCGACGTGGTCTTGAATGCCATTCTTGTCGACGGGAACAGGCCCCGTTTATGAGCTTCCTCACAGTACCAGTGGGGTGCCCAGAGACTTCCTGTGACATTGTAATTCTGAGCCACGCAGGTGCCTTTGCAGATACGTATCAGCGTACATTCCTTGCAGATTCCTTCCAGCCGCCTTGGCAGGCCTTCCCGTAGCTCTTTGATCATCGGGTTGTCTAGCCAGACGTCCTTCAGTCGATCTCTGTGTGCATTGCCGAATACCAGCTCAGGAATGGTTTCACCGATGCC
>CAZJRS010000063.1:0-21721 GCA_964548585.1 uncultured Methanocella sp.
GCATCCAGTGGAGCGTCGTACTGCCCAGCATTGCCCTGATGACCGCACTATTCTACCTGCTATACTCACTGGGATGCAGATTTACAGGCAGAAAAGCCGGCGGCCTGATCACCGTCGCACTGGTCGCCTTCAGCGGCGGGCTGGAATTCATCCAGGCAATCCAGGAATGGATCACGTCAGGCGAGTCGATCACCACGTTCCTGTTAAGCCACTACCTGAACTACACGGTCGTCTTCGAACTGAACTACGTATTCACCAACTTCACCGACATCATCATGGCCCAGCGGGCAGCTCTCCTCGGATTCGCCGCCGGAGCACTGATCATCCTGGTCTGCTATACATTGTACATTCAGCGGGAATACGACGCTAAAATGGCGAAAAAAACCCTCCTGGCCATCGGGGTGCTCACCGGATTGCTGCCCCTGGTTCACACGTATACGTATGCCTGCATCATGATCTCGATGCTGGTGCTGTTTATCCTGTACAAAGAAAAACACATGTACCACTTTTTCGTACCAGCCCTAATCCTGGGAGCACCCCAGGCACTATACATCGCAGGACACGGGTCCCAATCGCTCATCCGGCTGCAATTCGGATGGATGGCCGGGGACTGGTTAAACATACCGGGCTTCTGGATTATGAATATGGGCCTTGAGCTATTCCTGCTAATCGGAGGCTTGTACCTCACTGGAAAGAAAAAAGCAAAATTTTACATTCCCTATCTGGCCATATTCATCGTTGCTAACCTCATCGTCTTCCAGACCTGGGACTACGATAACCACAAGTTCTTCAGCTTCTGGCTGATGCCATCAGCATTATTTATGGCAACTGCACTGTTGTTCATATACGACCTCCGCATATTCGGTAAACCGCTCTTCGCCGTGGTGTTCACCATGACCATCCTTACCGGCGCACTGGTAGCCTTTTTCATCGTATCGCAAACCTATGTGGAGTTCACCAAAAACGAGATAGAGGTGGCCGACTGGGTCGTTAAAAATACGCCTGCCGACGCAGTATTCTTAACGGGTGATTCGCCCACACACCCGGTCATCGCGCTGGCCGGAAGACAATCGTACCTCGGCTACTTCCCCTGGATGTATACCCACGGCATCAATACAGATGATCGAGTCCAGGTTGTGAAGAACATCTATAATGCAAATGATAAGGATACGATGGTCCGGCTCATGAAAGAAGAGAACATTAGTTACATCAGCCTCGGTCCCCAGGAGTTTAATTCGGACACTTACCAGGTTAATCGATCATTATTCAATGAGATGGAGCCTGTTTTTAACTGGAACGCTCCTGATGGGGAAAATTACAGGATTTATAGAGTTACCTGACAAGGTCATAACGTCAGCTTCGTTTCTTCTTATCATCGTTCACTGCCATTTAGTGCCCACCCCTTAAACCGTTTATTCGACATCAGCTGATCTGGCTCCCCGACCGTAATGTTAAAATAGTATTGTTCGCTAACAATAGAACGTTCGTTGTAATACGAACATTAAAGCGATATTTCCACGGAGGAAAAGAAGATGAAAGCAGTTGAAATCACCAATGGCGTATACTGGGTCGGAGCGATCGACTGGAACCTGAGGGACTACCATGGCTATACCCTGCCCGGCACGACCTATAACGCTTACCTGATCGTCGGAGAAAAAATTGCCTTGATAGACAATACTTACCCGGGACACGAGAAGCAGATGATGGAACGCATCAAGTCGATTGTGGATCCGGCTAAGATTGACTTCATTATTATGAACCACGTCGAGAAGGACCACTCGGGCGCACTGCCCATGCTGGCAAAGATGCTGCCGAATGCCCCGATCTACTGTACAGAAAACGCAGTAAAAGGTTTCGGGAAGCACTACGATACCAACGGCTGGAACTTCAAGACTGTGAAAAGCCTGGACACCCTCAGCCTCGGCAATAACAAAACACTCGTTTTCGTAGAGGCCCCGATGCTGCACTGGCCTGACAGCATGTTTACATACCTCGCGGAAGAGAAGATTCTGTTCCCCAACGATGCCTTCGGCCAGCACATCGCCTGCTCGGAACGGTTCGATGACCAGCTCGGAAAAGAAGAGTCGCTAAAACACGCTCAGAAGTTCTTCGCTAACCTCATAGTACCACTGGCACCGAGGGTTATTAAAAAGCTAGAGGAAGTTAACAGCCTCAAAGTCGAGATCAACATGATCGCCCCCAGCCACGGTGTCATATGGAGATCATATGTTGGCGACTTAGTTGGATCTTACGTAAGCTGGTGTATGGGCAACTCCAAGGACAAAGTCACTATCGTCTATGACACCATGCATGGCTCTACGGACATCATGGCCAAGATGCTGGCCGAAGGCATCATGGCCGAAGGCGTTGAAGTCAAGGTCCACATGCTCAAGGATGGCAAGCACGAAGGCACCCACCGCAGCAACGTAGTGACAGATGTGCTCGACTCCAAAGCCCTGCTGGTGGGCTCACCCACATTGCAGAACCAGATGTACCCCACAGTCGCAGACTTCCTCTGCTACCTGAAGGGAGTAGAGCCAGGCAAGCTTGCCAAGAAAAAGATCGGCATGGCCTTCGGCTCCCACGGCGGCCACGGCGGCACTATCAAGCTCATCAATCAGGACCTGAAGGCGGCTGGCATTGAAGTGATCAATGACGGGTACGAAGTCTACTATAAGCCAGACGAGGCCGAGCAGAAGAAGTGCTTTGAGATGGGCAGAGAAATCGGCCGCCGTGTCAAAGCGATGTGAGCCTGATGGCTCACATAATAGCACCAAAAGATGAGTAGGTAGTAAATAAAACTCCCACCCGTAATGGGTTTCAACTCCGCTGCAGACACGATGAGAATCGAAGGTTAGCTGATCGGTTCGGAAGAATATCGTGTTTGCAGTTCACGTTTTATTTTGCATGTGTTGAACGTAAATCTTAAATACCATAAATGACTTGTATGTGTCGCACAACAGATAAGCTCCGATAGTGTAGACCGGCCAATCATGACGGACTCTCACTCCGTCGACTGGGGTTCAAATCCCCATCGGAGCACTCAGATTTTTTTAAGTTTTTAAGATCATCTTATAGCTGTATTTCCAGATATATCCGGAACTTTTCAATACGGGCAAAAGTCAGCTTTTACTCTGTAAAAGTGACAAAAGATATATCAATGGCCTTCAACCTGATTCTAAGTATCCGTTAAGCTAAAAACGAGAGAATAACAGGATGGGTGTTTCATGATGAAATCGATGAACTATAAACAGATTGTACTAATCATCGCCTGTTTGACAGCCTTTACGACGCCCTTCCTGTCAACCTCGGTCAACATCGCGTTACCGACCATCAATGCCGAGTTCGCGGTCCCGGACCAGGCGCTGCTGAACTGGCTGGTTACCAGCTACCTGCTCGTGTCGGCCATCTTCGTAGTTCCCTTTGGCCGTGTCGCTGAACGGTATGGCTTGAAAAAGGTCTTCGTTACCGGCTTGTTCATCCTCGTCGTTTCTTCATTTCTCTGTGCCCTCTCTAACTCGATATTTATGTTAATCGCATTCCGAGCGATCGAGGGCATTGGCGCTGCCATGATCTTCGGTACGTCCATGGCACTCCTGACTTCTGTGTACCCGCAGAAGGAGCGGGGCAAGGTGCTGGGCATCTACATGGCTGTCACGTACGGGGGGCTGTCGCTGGGCCCGTCGCTGGGCGGCTTCATCATCCATTTCAGCAGCTGGCGGTTCATCTACGCCGGTATCGCGGTGTATGCCCTGGCAGTAGCCATACTTGCCGCCCTGAAGATCGCCGACGAGAACCCTGTGGCGGAGAAGGGGCTGTTCGACCTGTCCGGAACCATTCTATATGGGGCAGTACTTGTCTCGCTCATATTTGGCCTGTCCAACCTGCAGGAAACGTTCGGCATAGCACTCTTCGGACTTAGTTTAATCCTGTTGGCCGTCTTCTTCTGGTGGGAGCTGCGGCAGACCAACCCGGTGCTTAAGATCAGCGTATTCCGGAAGAACCCTGTATTTTTGTTCTCCAACCTGGCCGCATTGATCAACTACTGTGCGATCGGCGCCCTTCCATTCATGTTAAGCCTCTACCTGCAGAAGATCTACGGGCTAGATGCGCTGACGACCGGCCTCATCATGATCGTCCAGACCCTGCTGATGGTGGTGTTTTCGCCCGTGGCCGGCAAGCTATCCGACCGGCTTGAGCCTCGCATGGTCGCTTCGGCCGGTATGGCCACCTGCGCCATCGGCCTGCTGCTCTTCGCCACATTATCACAGGGAACACCCTTGTGGCTGGTAGTCATTAGCTTGATCTTCATGGGCATTGGGGCCGCATTCTTCTCGTCACCCAACACCAACGCGATCATGAGCTCCGTGGGGAAGCCGGACTACGCCGTAGCTTCGAGCATGGTGAGCACGATGCGAATGATCGGAGGGATTCTGGGTCTGGGCATCGCCAACCTGATCTTCACGTACTATATGGGTCACACGGAAATCCCCGAGACAGGCCCATATAACCTGCTCATGACGAGTATCACAGTAGCGTTCGCGGTCATGGCGGGACTCTGCATCCTGGGCGTCGGCCTCTCGTTAGCCAGAGGCAACATGCACAAAGATACGGCTACGCCGATCGCGCAGCTGATCAAGAAGCCATAACGATAAGTAATAAAACTAATACATTATTCTGATGTTCATGAAAAAACATGAAAATGCCACATACTAACTCCAGGGGTTTGAGATCTTGCTAAAAGTGAAAACGGAAGTCAAACCAAGTAAGATTGCAGGTAACGGTTTGTTTTTATCCGAGTTTATCCGAGAAAGTACGGTCGTATGGGAATATGATCCGCCGGTCGATAAGATCTGGGAAAGCGATGAACTCCAGAGACTTGGGGTAGCAGAGCTACAAAAATTATTGTTTCACGCTTACCTGAACAAGGTTACCGGTCAGGTGGTATATTGCGGAGACGGAGCATCATATATCAACCATTCGGAAAATCCGAACCTGCTGGTCATCGAGAACGGAAAGCCCGAAGGGGCGTGTATCGCTGCCCGGGACATGTATCCAGGGGAAGAGCTGACCTGTGACTATTATGATTTCGACGGAGTAGCAGACTGGAAGCTGGGAAAATGCGCAGAGTTAAAATTGGAACATATAGTTCACCAATGACGGATTAAGAAGGCTACTTAAGCTTCACGAACGTTGTGCCCCAATCCTCTGATACCTTAAAAAGGATTTACTCAACAGGTTCGATTTCCGAGATGAACCGCTCCTCACAACGACCGTACTTGTAAAGTACACTTTTAGGAGAGACATCACTTAATACTGCGTTAACCTGGGTTCTTGCTTCCCGCTTATCTTTAGCGAAAATAGTGAACACTTCGACAAACGGATCTCTGTTGAGCTTGTTGCCCCTGATCCGTACTTTATATTCTTGTAATTTTATTTCTTCTGTTTTAAGTTCTTCCATGAGCATCCTGTGATTACGTTTTTATTTTGAGAATTAGGCGATGGGATTTAATACCACCACCTGCCCTCTGTCGTTAATACCTTTTTCTTCCCTTAGACGTGACTCTGGTCGTCACGTATCCGGCAATGTGGTTCCTGACATTTTTCGTCGAGATTTTTGTGAGCCTTGTAACGGTAAGTTTATTCTCGTTGAAGTCGGTGCTGAACTCGTTCGGGTACAGCCTCAACAGCGTGTCCGCGGTACTCTTGATATATGTCTGCCTGATATTTCCCATTTTAATCACTCCTGTATATGACGACCTGACCATTTTGCACAGGCACACTGATCACATACTTACATGTCGCTTACTTAATATCTCAAATACCCGTTAAACTGAAAAACTGTATGAGGAAATTAATCAGCTTCATATAAAACTATAACAAGCATAGTATGACGTGTAACTATAAGATAGTATGCATATGTGCTTGCTTATTGCACTTGACGGATTTGGATCTAATATAGCTGGATAGTGATTTGTGGTTGTTTTTGCTTCTCTTCGCGGGTCGACGCCCGTGCCGGCTTTACTGCACGTGCTGCTCCGGGTTTTTCCGGTGCTCCGATGTCGGGGCCGGTGGGGAGGGTGCCAAGCCCTTCGGCCCGATGATCGCACCCTCGCAATGCAAGTCCGGCAGGCGCTTCGCAGCCGCCGACCTTACATTGCTTCGCAAGCCCTAAGCGACGCTGCCTTCGGCCGGCGCCCATTGCCCCGCCATCTACGCACCCCACGCACAGCTGAAGCGTGCATGGGGCCAAAGGCCAGAAAAACCCTACGCCAACCGCATTACCCCCCTGGTTTCAAGGCTACAGGGGGTTTCGTGGTCGCCGGAGATTTTCAGGGCTTGTCCCGCCTCAGCGGGATGCGGAGGCGGCCGGGCAATGAACGCCTACCACGCAGGAGGCTGCCTCAGCAGCCGTCGACCAGCGTGAAAAAACACTAAAACCCATTAATCCATCACGATTTGTTTATTATGCCACTAAGTCCCGAAAAGTCAGGATATATAGTTGATGGCTTCCCAGTTTCTTGTCAATATCATCCAGAAAGGTATTATCTGAATATCACGAATGCTATTATTATGGTTAGTAAACCATGGATTGTCAACTGGGACTTCGATAAGGTAAGTACCTGCTTCAACTGCAAGAAAGAGATTTCACAGCAGATCAAGATTACGCCGAACGACTCGATAGTCACTTGTACGAATTGTGGCGCTGAGAGACACTACATCATCAGATCATTCTCCGTTGCCGATGAAAAGCCCGATTTCGATGTTGCCGGCGTAAAGAGAAAATACGATATATGGAAATTCAACAAACAGGCATTGTGCTCGAACTGCATGAAAGAAACTGACCAGGAGATCACTATTGACGAGCATTTGGGCGCCGTTGTATGTCCGGCTTGCCTGTTCACCAGGATCTACCGGTTCAGTGTGTTTTCGAAGCCTGAGATAAAACCGTAAACTCGCACATTCGCGCATATCAGATCCATGGATCCGCTTGGCCCGTCTGCCACCCGGATTATCCGCCAGTCTAACTCGGAAGCCCGACTTTTTATCTTAGTATCAGCGCAACGGAAAGCCTGATATACTTAAATAATCTTTATAACAGCAGATAAGTACAAATCAAATCGCTCTTCTTAAATTTAATAGCGGCTTTTTAGCAGATCTCTAATGAGCCTCAAAAGATTTTCGCAGACGGGTTTTGGCTTATAAAAGCAGGATTTCCGTAGTAAGATTGACATGATGTTAACATCCGGCCATCCCGCTTTGCTTATCAACCAGGATTGATTAATAATATGAGTTCATTTAACGATTTAAAGCTGAGCGAGCCTTTAATGAAGGCTATCTCAAGTATGGGCTTCGAAGAGTCCACACACATCCAGGAACAGACGATACCTTTAGCCATGAGCGGCCAGGACGTCATCGGGCAGGCCCCGACAGGTACAGGAAAAACGGCGGCTTTTGGCATACCCATGATCGAAATGTGTAACGACGGCCCGATGATCCAGGGCATCGTGATTACCCCGACCAGAGAGCTGGCCATTCAAGTCTCGGAAGAACTGAATAAGATCGGACAGTTCAAAGGTATTCGCGCGCTTCCGATCTACGGTGGCCAGGAGTATAAGTGGCAGATGAAAGGCCTGAAGGAAAAGCCACAGATCCTTGTGGGCACTCCGGGAAGACTCGTAGACCACATCAATACCCGGAAAACGATCAAAGTCACTGATATCAAGATGCTTGTCCTGGATGAAGCGGACGAGATGCTCGACATGGGCTTTATCGACGATATCTACGCAATCATGGAGAAAATGCCTGCGGAACGTCAGACTCTGCTGTTCTCAGCGACCATGTCCGCCCCGATCAAGAGGATCGCCCTCGAACTGATGAAAAAGCCCCAGGTGGTCGGAGGAACAGAATCCAAGAAGATCGCGATGCCGGTGATTGTCCAGCACTATGTCGAGGTGTATGAAGGCAATAAGTTTGATGCCCTCTGCCGGATTCTGGATATTCAGTGCCCGGAGTTAGCTATCGTATTCGTAAGGACCAAAAAGCGGGTAGACGAAGTACAGGAAGGCTTGACCCGGCGAGGTTACTCTTCCAGTGGTCTGCACGGCGACCTCGATCAGTCGAAGCGCACAGCTATCATGAAAGCATTCAAGGATGGCAAGACCCAGGTACTTGTGGCGACCGACGTCGCCGCCAGAGGACTTGACGTCAGTGATGTCAGCCATGTGTTCAACTTTGACATCCCACAGGACCCGGAAAGCTACGTGCACCGCATCGGCAGGACCGGACGGGCAGGTAAAAGTGGAGTGGCAATCTCCTTTGTGACGATCCGGGAAGTCCGGATGCTCAAGTGGATTGAGCAGGTCATCGGCAAGCGGATGACTCGCATGGAAGTACCCTCCCTGGACGAGGCGATCAAAGGGCAGCAGCGCCAGATCCTCGATAGCATACTACAGGTTACCGAAGGAGAAGACGCGATGAAGTACAGGTCGCTCGCGGAGATGCTCCTGAATGAAAAGGACTCAGTAACCATCGTCGCAGCTACTTTGAAGATGCTGATCAAAGAGCCGGACAAAACCCCGGTGGTCCTGACACAGCCCTCCGATAGCCGGAGAGGCGGGTACAGAAAGTCTGGGAAATAAACATAGGGGCTGTTTAAACAGCCTCTCATCCGGCAGGTTTACTGCTGATTTTTCGGAGTATCGGGCTCTGCCATAATCTCAATGCGTTTATCCGCAGTGCCTTCAACTTCATTTTTATCCTGTTTATCCGTTTTAAGTTCATCCTCACGGGTAACAGATACTTTCCGGTTATATAACTCGATACCAATCACAACCAACAACAGCAAGGCCATTACCGCGATCAGGTACACCATGTTAGTCCCGATGAACGGCATGTCCGTCAGAAACGTCTGCAGCGACAACGAGCGGTGATATCCCGTCGCCTCTGGCACCAGGCCTACATAATCCGCCAGCAGGTAGCCGCCGATAAGGATGATGACAAAGCAAACAATAGCAATTATTACAATCTTGACGATGTCGATGACGCCGTTAAGGATATTGTTAAAGAACCCCATAATTAGTTGATTATTACGTTGTAATTTATAGTACTATCGCATGCATCAGGAGAGTAGCCCGGATTCACTCATATCACACATAAAACCTTAGAATTAGTATGATGGATATCGTTGTGTGGTGCTCATGGCGGATAAAGAGTATGAATATAGTATCTACGGAAGCCGGACCGGGGCGGATGCCGGCGGACTACAGCCTGATGAAGGGATCCATCAGGCGGAAGAGTGGATGCAAAAGCTGGAACTAAAGCCACAGATGCTCGATCTGCTACGAAGCCTGAACATCGGCTTTCCAATCAACACGAGAGAAAAGTTCATCAGCAGGGTTAAAGACGATGTACCGACCACATGCGAAGTAGCAGGTAGAAAGCTGTCGATTAAGGATATGATCGCCATATTGAAAGAGAGCGATTTTCCAATCAAAAACGAAATAGAGGCGGCCAGCCTGATGGCAGATGCATGTCCGGTGTCTGCGATATCTATGTAGGGTAAGAGTCTCATAATTGTTCATAAACACATCTAAACATGTATTCTTTTTTGCTGAGTTTAAATCGTTAAACTGAATCGATTATTTGATTGTTATTAATTTGTATGAAATCTGAATAGTATGTCGCTAAATCGTATAATCTGATAGCGCAGGCATCATGATTGAACCGGCACGTAACGTTTCTCTACTATTGACAGGAATTTAAACCCCTAATTCTTAAACCGTATGATATATATAGTACTAATTAAGAAACACACTTCCTTGGTAAAGTATGTATATGGGGGAAAGAAGTTTCCTTCCGGCCGCTTAGTGGATATGTGATCGCACTGACAGGCTGTGATATACGATTGAAGCAATCTTACTGTGTACTTTTCTCGGTATGCAGATTGTGAAACTGCTTCGTAACAGGAGTAACGCTACGGCGTTACCAGGGGTGATTTAATGCCAATAAATTCTGCGGATATTGCCTGGGTTCTAGCTTCCTCGGCCCTGGTCATGATAATGACACCTGGCGTAGGCTTCTTCTACGCAGGACTCGTACGTAAGAAAAATGTCGTATCAATGCTTGCGATGTCGTTTGTCGCATTCGTGATAATCAGCCTTCAATGGGTACTCTTCGGGTATACCCTTGCCTTTGGCCCTGACCTCTACGGCGTTATCGGAGGCCTGGACTTCATCGGTCTAAAAGGCGTTGGGATAGATCCGATTGGAACCATGACAATTCCCGCGCTGACCTTCGCGCTATTCCAGATGATGTTTGCCACGGTCACCCTCGCCATACTAACGTCGGTCTTCGCCGAGCGTATCAAGCTTTCATCGTTCATCGTACTTGGAATCCTCTGGGTCACCCTGGTATACGTTCCGGTTGCCCACTGGTTCTGGGGCGGCGGCTGGTTAGCTCAGCTGGGCGCACTTGACTTCGCAGGAGGAGCAGTCGTCCATATCACAGCAGGATTCTCTGCTCTGGCCATAGCGCTTGTCATCGGGCAACGGATCGGCTACGGGAAACAGCTGATGATACCCAGTAACATCCCGCTAACACTGCTCGGAGCAGCTATGCTATGGTTCGGATGGTTCGGTTTCAACGGTGGCAGCGCACTCGGAGCCAACTGGCTGGCAACGAACGCCATCATAGTAACAAATACCGCGGCAGCAGCAGGCGCTATCACCTGGATGGTACTTAGCTGGAAAGACGGAAGACCCGCATCGATCGGCATTGTCAGCGGCGCCCTGTCCGGGCTGGCAGCTGTCACCCCCGCAGCTGGCTATGTCGGCATCTTCGAAGCACTGGTCATAGGCGTTGTAGCTTCGCTCATCTGTTACGCAGCACTCCTATACCGCCTGAAGAAAGGACTCGACGAGAGCCTGGATGCCTGGTCGATCCACGGCATGGGTGGCCTGTGGGGCGTTATTGCCACAGGCATCTTCGCGGTAGGAGCAATCAATGGCTTCTCAGGTCTGCTCGAGGGTAACTCAAACTTGTTTTTAATACAAGTACTGGCAGCAGTAGTCGTATTGATCTACTCGTTCGTAGTAACCTTTATCATTGCTAAAGTGATAGACGCCACGATCGGGCTGCGTGTACGGGAAGAAGAAGAATATGTCGGCCTTGACATCTCCCAGCATGGCGAGCAGGCCTATCAATAAGGTGATTCTATGAAGATGGTACAAGCAATAATCAGGCCTGAAAAGCTTGACAACGTCAAGAAAGCTCTGGAAGATAAAGGGTTCAATGCCTTAAGTATCCTAGAGGTCAGGGGCAGAGGCGAGCAAAAAGGAATCACCCTCGAATACCGGGGTAAAAAAGTAGAAGTTGATACCCTCCCCAAAATAAAACTCGAAATCGTCGTCGAGGACAAAGACGTCGAACCCATCATAGAAATAATCCGGGCCTCCGGGCGCACCGGAAAGTTCGGGGACGGCAAGATCTTTGTATTACCCGTCGAGATGATGGCAAAGGTACGAACCGACGAAGTCTGGAAATAAGCTGGCGCCTGGCGCCAGCCCCTTTTCTTTAAGTTTTAATTTTTAAGTATTAACTGTAAAAAAGCTTTGAGATTAATTTTATCAAAAAATTAATCAGCGGCTGGCGGGTGCGGCCTCGATTTCTTTCTTTTTGTCGCTTGTATCCTGGAGGATCACCCGGAGTTTGGAGTAGTCCTCTTTGATGATGGCGCCAAAGCCCATTCCGGCAAAGGTCTCTTCGAGGAATTCCCGGATGAACCTGCGCTGGGTTCCGGGCCCGGTGAGCAAGGTATATTCATTGGGGGAGTTGCTGGAGGTGCTGATCTTAAAGAAGTTACAGGTCTCCAGTCGCCTAAGAAGCACTTCGGGGGTGGTCACCTTTTTGCTGAGCTGTTCCGCGTGGGAGCGGGCGATTTCCCGGTGGGTATTCCAGAATTCAGCCTGGTTTGTAGAGCTTTCGACCATCTTTAAGAATAGCAGCCAGTGGTCGACGTCGAGGATCACGTGCTCGCCTTCAGATAGCATGTCCACATACTCTTGTGTGCGCTCTCGGTTACCTGTGTTGAGCGTCATCCGGTTCTCGAAGTAAAACCGGATGGCTTTTCGAATCAGTTCACTCTGAGACACTTTGAGATCGGCCTTCAGACTCTCAAAGCTTTCGAAAGTTGGCTCGTCAAAGGATATTGTAACCCGGATAGGCGACTTCATTGGGAAGTATATTGCCTCTTGCTATTATATTAACTTTACTGTTTCTTAAGTAAGAAAACATACAACTTGCAGAATAATTCATATCAGCACCATGCGGATACATTAAACGAAATAAACCGGTAAAACTAACATAACCATCCACACAGGTACTTTACAAGGAGATATGCCTAGCTACGATGCTGTTGATCTGAAATCCTGCCATTGAAAAAGATACTCGAAATGTGCATATTCGGGATTAGACCTATATAAACTACTTCAAAGTGATTAATTTTTTTCCTAAAAGCTTAATCTGAGCATATGTTGATGATTTATTAAATTTCCGGAGTTACAAATTCAAACAGCCGCAGAATCATACTCCATTATCTTAAACAGCTGAAAATTTAAGAAATCATACAAATTCATACCATTTAAGCGACTTTAAGATTAGTTTCCAATAGTAATCTATATATACCTGTTACAGGAATAGCATATCCTACAGTGATACTTGTGATAGATATTAAAGCTCATAATGTTGCCACTGGAAGGCGTAACCGCCGGACATTGGCAGAATTGCTATCAGCCCAGGTATTAAATGATGATATGGCAAGTGTCACCAAATCAATACATATCAAACATATGAGGTTATAACATGGTTTTGGATACCGGAGATACTGCATGGCTGCTTGTCTCAACAGCACTAGTTATGTTGATGACCCCCGGAGTAGGATTTTTCTACGGAGGTCTTGTACGGAGAAAGAACATCGTAAATATGATTACTTTATCACTTGTTGCATTTGCACTGGTCAGCCTCCAGTGGGTGCTTTTCGGATATAGCCTGGCCTTCGCCCCGGACCTTAATGGCATGGGGATCATCGGCGGCCTGGATTTCATCGGGCTGAATGGTGTAGGATTAGCGCCAGCATCGGATACGGCAACTGTGCCGGCACTGGCCTTCATGGTGTTCCAGCTGGTATTCGCCACTGTCACACTGGCAATCATTACATCAGTATTTGCGGAGAGAGTCAAGCTCATATCATTCATCATATTCGGGCTTCTCTGGACCACGCTGGTATACGACCCTCTCGCACACTGGGTATGGGGCGGCGGCTGGCTGATGAGTCTTGGTGCACTTGACTTCGCAGGCGGAACGGTTGTCCACATCAGCGCAGGTTTCTCTGCACTGGCGATCGCGCTGGTCATACGCAAGAGAGTTGGCTTCGGCAAAGATCTCATGGAACCCAGCAACATACCACTGGCTCTGCTCGGTGCATCCCTGCTCTGGTTCGGCTGGTTCGGGTTCAATGCAGGCAGTGCTCTGGCGGCAAATGGTCTTGCAGCAAGCGCATTCGTCGTAACCAACACAGCAACTGCAGCGGCAGCCCTGACCTGGATGATCCTGAGCTGGATCAAAGGCAGACCCGCATCGCTCGGCTTCGCCAGCGGCGCAGTCGCAGGCCTGGTAGCCATTACCCCGGCCGCGGGTTTCGTCGACATCTTTGGTGCAATTGCCATCGGTATCGTAGCCTCAGTCCTCTGTTACGCAGCAATGCTGTTCAGGATCAAGAAGGGCCTGGACGAGAGCTGCGACTGCTGGTCGGTCCACGGAGTGGGCGGCCTGTGGGGTGCCCTCGCAACCGGTATCTTTGCCACAACCGCAGTACAGGCTAGCTACAGTGGTCTGCTCTATGGTAACGTACAGCAGTTCATCAACCAGATCATTGCAGTCAGCGCATCAATGGCATATGCCTTCGTCGTAACCTTTATCCTGGTATTCATACTGGACAAGACGATCGGCATGACGGTGAAGGAGGAAGAAGAATACGTCGGCCTGGACATCTCACAGCATGGAGAACGGGCCTTCAATTAAATTGAAGATTCAACTGAGTTGAAGCTTTAACTAAGGTGATTAGCATGAAGATGTTACAAGCTGTAATCAGGCCCGAAAAACTGGACAGTGTGAAAAAAGCCCTTGAAGAAAAGGGCTTTATCGCAATGACCATCATCGATGTAAAAGGAAGAGGGGAACAGAAGGGTATCACCCTCGAGTACCGGGGAAAGAAGGTTGAAGTAGACAGCCTTCCGAAAGTGAAGATCGAGATCGTCGTGGAAGACAAAGACGTAGACACGATCCTCGCGATCATCCGGAGCTCTGCCAGAACGGGTAAGTTCGGAGATGGTAAGATCTTCGTCATACCCATCGACATGATGGCCAAAGTCAGAACTGATGAAGTGTGGAAGTAAACGGAGCGGAAAGCCCTTCCGGGCTTTTCACTTTCTTTTTTAAAGTATAACCCTGGCGACTCAAGATATCTGCGTCGGTCGATACATGCCAAAAGGCTTTTGTTGTATAATACTATTCAGAGGTACATATGAGCAGTGATACAAAAGAGACACGAAAACCAAAAAGGAGCACAAGTAAAGGTAGTGGTGCAGCAGGTAAATCTAAGCTGACATCCGAGCTCATCATCTCTTTACTGGTGGCAGGATTATATGCCTTATTCCTGGTGGAGACCAGGCTGGCGGAAGGCATGACTGCGCTGATGCTGTCCATGTTCCTGTTTGTCACTTTCCTGGTATTCGTATATATCGTGAGAGGCGGTACCCACAAGAAGAAACGTGAGTTTGCTTCGCTGCTCTACGTCTTCCTCGGGCTTTCAGCATTATCCTTAGTATGGGAATTACTGGTGTACTTAAACGTAGTCGATGCGTCGAAGATAAGCTCCGCAGTGATGGTCCTGATAATTGGCCTGGTATATGCCATTGTATCGGTCGCGATTATCGCAGTGATCGCATACCTGGAGAAAAGCTCGCTTAAAGAGATATACCTCACACCCGGCGATATAAAAGTGATACCTTTTGCCGTTGTAGCTTTTGTCCTGTGTGCCTTGCTGGGGGTCGGAGCCACCTACCTGCTGTTCGGCGGATCGGCCATGGGGCAAGATCAGCTGATCTTACTTATCGCATCGGTTCTCGCGTTCAGCTTACTGGCTGGTATTGCGGAGGAGCTGTGGTTCAGAGGGCTGCTTATGTCAAGGATCACACCGATCCTGGGCGAATCATATGGCAATATCTATCAGGCAGTTGTCTTCGGAGTATTCGAAGCTGTCATGTTTTATATGATCACAGGGCAGATCAGCCTGATGCCGGCCATCTTCATCATAGGTTCCATGACCGGGTACTACTGGGGCAGAGCAACACTGAGAAGTAACAGCATCATTAGCCCCATGCTATTACATGCGGGATTTTATGCACTGGTCGCCCTGCCGATCCTTGCCGGACTTATGACATAAACCAGAATTACTACTGGCCATTGCCGGTATAATGATTAATGAAAAGGCGGAAAGGCGCTTTAAAGTGCCTTTTTTCTATTTTTTTATATCCCCAGATTAACTTCCGACAGAGGTTTAAATGTCGAATAAAATCATATAATTCCTACATATACAATTATCTCAAGAATTATTAAAGCAACGAGCGTTTTAGGCATTTATTCTAATTGTCATAGCATCGAAGGGGTTTTTATATTCTTTGTTACTTTTCAGACAGCTATTACACATTTTTCGCAAGATACATTCATTAACTTATATATTAAAACGTGGAATGGTGATACCTATGGCTAGAAGAGAAGAACGTGGAGATATGACTGTCAGAGAGGCCGGAAGAAAGGGTGGGGAAACAACAAAGAGAACCCATGGCCACGACTTCTATGTACAGATCGGCCACAAGGGTGGACAAAAGGTCAGAGACCTGATCAACAAGGGCAAACAGCAGGATTAGGCTGGACCCACGGGAGGTCCGGCCGGGCCCCCGGAGATTCTTTTTAAGTCATAACCAGCTCACCCCGGATATTCTCCGATGGAGCAATTTTTATTTATTACTCTCAACCGGATTACCCTGCTTTTCCCACTCCTCTAACCCCCCTTTGTAGTCCAGTACATTTTTGAACCCATGCTGGAGAAATTTTTTGGCGGCCAGGGTACTAGCTTGACAAGCATAGCTGCTACAATAGGTGATAACATCTATGTTCCTGTCATAATTATCCGCAAGCTGATCCACCTCTTCTGCCGGAACGGAAATTGCGCCCGGGATGTGAGCGCTATCGTAGGAATCCAGGTCCCTCGCATCCGCAAGTATGTAAGGTTTTTCCTGGTTAACCCTGCGCTTCAGCTCATCAATTTTCATTTCCCTGATCTGAAATTTCTGCATTTATGATCACGAGTAAAACAATATCTGGAATTTTATAAGACTGTGTGCCGTTTACATCATCTTCGGTTATTATTGCAGACGCATTCCCGCAGTTGTATTTTATTGCGTCGGGTATTTATATATTAAAAGATTGATTCTATGTCAGAATTGGTCGGGTGAAATGATGTTCGTCGAAAACAGCCAGGAGAACAAAAACATCTGCATGCAATACTGTGGCACGTGCCCGAGCTTCAGTAAGGAAGGATGCAAGCTACTATTTTGCTCGCAGGGTAACATTACGAAGAACATCGAGAGGAAAGGATGCAAATGTGGCATGTGCCCGGTTGCCATCCAGCATAATCTCGACGGTGGCTACTACTGTATCCATGGAAACCTGGATACGCTGATCGATTAAGATTAAAGGCCGGGCTCGCATGGGATTTGATGTTCTGTGCAGAGCCGAATTATTTTTTGTTTTAAAAGTTCGTAGTCTGTAGAATCGCCAGATATGGCCGGGCATGCGACCCCTGTTACTCCCTGGATAACCTGCAAGGATTTTTCGACATTCTCCCTGGTTCCCGGTTTAAGCCTGAGCCTGTCGAACAGAATACGTGTCGCTCCCGAATCCTTCACCTGTACGATCAATTCTGCCAGATGTTCTTCAGTCAGGATGCCAGGAATCACAGGACCGATAAATGCCCATGTGGATATGCCCTCGCCAGATAGCTTTTTCATAGCTGCAAGCCGTTCTCTCGGGAGCGATGCACCGGGCTCGATTAGCTCTGAAAGCCGGTCATCCAGGGTGGTGATCGTAAATCCCACATCTTTTAGCCTGAACTCCGAAATAAGGTCCATATCACGCAGTACAAGGGCTGATTTCGTCTGTATGCAGATCGGAAAGCCTTTGGCAAGTAGTACTTCAAGGCAACTTCGGGTCAGTCGCAGCTTTTTTTCAAGCGGCTGATACGGATCGGTGACAGTGCTGATACCAGTGACACCCGGTTTAAGTCTCCTGACCTCCCGCTCAAGTACGACCGGGATATTCGTCCTGGCTTGCACAAAAGTTCCCCAGTGCTCCAGGCCATTATAGTGAAGAGTCGAGGGAGCATAACAGTATACACAGGCATGTTCGCAGCCCACATAGGGGTTAAGGGAATAATCCAGTCCCGGTAATGACGATTTACTTAAAGCCGACTTACAAGTGATGTCACAGTATCTCATAATACCACTCAGAAATCCGTCAGCCTGCGCTGAAAACGAGAATCTTTCAACACGAAGCTGTTCGTCGTCCATCGGCTTATTGGGATGTCAAACCGGGTTTGGATAAAGGTGAGGGCTTCGTTGAGGCTATTAAACGACGAACAAGGGCCCTTCAGAGCATTCCTGACATTTTCCCGCACATTCCACACCCCTACAGGCATCACATAGCCAGAATGAGCTTCCCGGAGGATCACCACTTTAGCCTGCCGGCCTTCCTTGACGAGATATTCGCACGTGGCCAGCCGGGCCGCATAATAGCAGCCGCCAATGCTTGCATAGGTGGTTCTACCCTCAAAGCGCTCAGCATCAGAAATGATCATGATTTCCCGGCCAACCGGATTCCAGACCGTATCCGGGTACCAGGCTTCCACCAGCTCATAGCTCCATGGCTCCGGGATCAGCAAGACAATGAACCGGTTATCGAGCTGCCAGCTCTCAAAGACCCGGTAATCGTTGATCAGTGGCAAATCACGGACCTGGTCCATCAGATTTTCTCCCAGAATACTATCAACAGCCGTAATGCTTTGCCTGGTAGGGACAATCCGCCGTGATTTCTTTGCACCGAACGCACCCATGCTGAACGCCCGCTGAATCCGAGTCACCATAGTCTCATCTTTATAGAGCCCTGTCACCGCTTCCCGGGCCATTAAATCATCATCGTAATAAGCTTTCTCGATCCTCTGGTCAAGCTTGAAGTTCCCCAGCTCAGCCTTCTTCAGTGGGGCGGAAGGTCCGAACGGCTGAACCTCATCGTCCAGCTCGATCCGGCCCGCAGGCTTTCTAAAAAATTCAGCAGCCGTATCCACCGGATCCCGGGCCATCGACAGTAAAGTCATGTCTTCCACAATCTTGCCGCACTGCTCAGGCTTTTTCACGTTGACCTTGTATAGTCCTCTGACCAGCCCGCTGCGGAAACCCACAATATCGTCGATAGTTTTACCGATCCAGCGCTCCGGGGTATCCATCTCCGAAGTGTCACCAATCACAGGCGGAATCAGGGGGCCGATAGAAACCAGGGGATAGCCATACCTACCCACAAATACCCCCGGAGCAGAGCCATATATGGATGTGCTATCGATGTGCGGCGCGTTTCGCAGCTTTGCATAGTGCTTGATCAAAATCGGGCAGCGAGACTTGGAACATAGCATCTTGGTGCCTTTACAGGCAATGCAAAGAGAAGGCTCGGGATTGCTGAAAAAGCCCGGGCTATCCCGCGATTTAAAAGGGTCAGGAAGGGACGATACTTGTTCATCCATAGGATAATCGAAGTATTGGGGGCTGAGATTATAAAGAAGTGTTATGTGTGGTGAAAGTAATATCCAGGTAAAGCGTTTAGTTTATAAGATGAAAATATAAAAAGGTTTTATCGATCATAGCGTTATGCAGTCATGGCGTTTTAAATATGACGACCGCACTCGGTTCAGTTATTTATTCGGCCGCGTTTTTAAGCGCCCTTGCCACATGTGGGTCTTTTAAAATAACACTGGCCTCTTCATCGGTAATTGCCAGCCCGGTTTTTAAACAATCGGTAATCTCTTGAGGATTAACCTTCGCGGATTGTTTTTTGATTTTGATGATACGGAGAGCATACTTGATACGGTGATCTCTCTCACGGATCTGGTAAGCGCGTATAGCTCTAAAGAAGTCGATTTTTCGGAATTCAGGCCAGAACGGTGCGCTAATATATATGGCACATTCGTTACCGCTTGCCTGCCAGGGGAGGAAATTTGAGGTTCGCTCATCTCCGCCGGTTCTGATGATCAGATCTACGCTGGATTTTTGGGATTTATCGGTGTAAAGGTATTCATCCAGAGTTTTTTCTGTGATCTCATCCGGTGTCATTTCTCCGGATTTTACCTTCTCCGCGATTTTTGCGGCTCCGTCCAGGATCTCTTTTCGGCCTCCGTAAGCAACAGCCAGGTTTAGGAAGAATTGATCGTAGCTACCGGTCATATCGTGTGTCTCACGGATTTCCTGCCGTAGATCATCCGGCAGCATACCAATATCGCCGACACAGGTTATCCGGAGCTTGTACTGATGGGTCTCGGGGCTCTCCCGGGACTTTTTCAGTTTATTCTTCATCAGGTCGAAAATAGCCTTTTTTTCAGGTTCCGTGCGCTGAAAATTTTCTGTAGAAAACGAGTATAGCGTCAGTTGCTTAACATTTAACTGCTCGCACCACTGGATGACTCGTTCGGGCGTTTCGGCGCCAAGGGTATGACCTTTCTCGACCACTGTGCCCATGCGACGGGCAAAACGCCGGTTGCCGTCCATTATAATGGCTATATGTTGCGGGATCGGCCCTTTCAAGAGCTCCCGCTTCATGGACAGCTCATACCATTTGTAAAGAATAGGTATGTGCTCGTACCACCTTGAAAAGAGCAGATTGCGTACGATGCTTTTATGGGGCATACTCACGCGTTCTCGGTCTCTTTCAGCGCCGCTTTTACCAGGCGCTTGTACTTTTCCTTGATTGAGTACATGTTGTGGTCACCGGTGACGTCAACGCTCAGTATACCTGTCTTTGAGCCCATGAGTCCCACCATTGCCGGGGTACCTTTGTTCTTTACGTCGAAGCTCTTTTCCCTGAGCCTGTCATCAATGTCTTTAGTCTCGTATGGCCCGTTCTCGAGGAACATCTCAAGGACAGCGCGGCGACGGCCATCTTTGTCCCTGCTTAGATAATCTTTGATACGTACCAGCACAAGTTCGTCTTCCGTACTAATCAGAATGACCACACCCGGATGATGAGATGATTGAAATCAATAGACTGTAAATTTCATTTATCATAAAGGTATTCTCTCCACGACCAGCCCGTCTTTCAGGGGATACCTTTCGACAATGGATTTAACCGTCCCTGCGAGGTCCTCTTTGATGTCATCAAGGATCCACCATGCGATCTCGATACGGTTACCGTCGATAAAGGCGTACATGTCCCGCGGGACTTCTAACTTTTTCAATTTTTTTAACGCCTCTGAGACGTCGCCGGTGATTTCACCGTATATTATCGTTCCATCGCCAGTGATCTCGTCGAACGATCTTGATATCTTCGACGCCGTCCGCTTCAGACGTTCCCGCAGCTGAGTAGCATCCTTAAAACGCGAGGAACAATACCTAATATTTGCTTTGCTATTTAAAACTATCTCGTGCCCAAGGGCTTCAGAGCATTGGACTGCATTCGAGACTTCGTCTTTCAGACAGTAGTTTCTCTGCTTCATGGCAACACTGTTTGTGTCTGAGAACTCCAGCTCGTTCAGGTTTAAGAACGCCCCGGCGTCAACGACGACACGCTCGATTTCAGGAACCTTCCTGATCGCGGGTATCTCAATGCCGGCACTAATACCGAGCTCGATAGCACGTTTAAGAGATGTATGAAAGTCAGAGCCATTGAAGTGATCCCAGAGATCTTCCGGGGGGTGCATGCGCAACTCATCCAGCCCGGCACCATTTAACCGTTCCAGAACTTCAATACAAGGGGCGGTACACGTATAGAGGTGGATATGGTGTTGGTGCCCGAATTCCGCCTTAAGGAGTTTTATGTAGTGGAGCGTGCGCTCTAACCGGGCCAGAGGCTCGCCGCCCGTGATGCCAGTACCCAGCGCATCCATCTGTCGGGCTACTTCCAGGACTTCGGCATCAGACTCAACCTTGCGCTCGTTAGCATAAACGACATCGACACCCTTTTTCTCAAGTGATATCGGGCAGTAGAAGCAGTCACGGCCGCAGACACCGGTGACGAAAAGCACCATTTTTGATCCCAGATGACAAAGCCTGCACCCTTCGGTTAGCTGTGTGTGCATTGAGCCGGTGTCGTCTTTTGTGATCAGTTTATCAGTGTCTGCAACCATTACAATACCTGTCAATTAAGCTGATGAGATCTCTTTTTCGAGTATGTTAAGTGGATTAAGGATTCTACATGATAATAAATACTTTCTTTGAGAGTACAATGAAAGTTGGGAAAAACATAAGCCTACTACTTTGATAAGGATATTTTTCGAGCAAATTGACTGGCTTCGCGGTCGCCGGAGGTTTTCAGGGCTTGTCCCGCATCAGCGGGATGCGGAGGC
>CAZJRS010000064.1:0-21632 GCA_964548585.1 uncultured Methanocella sp.
GTTGTGGTTGGTGGGTGGTCGTTGTGTCGTTGTGGTTGGTGGGTGGTCGTTGTGTTGGTGTGGTTCAAATATACTATGTTTCAGTGGTCATTTTTCAAGCTATACAAAACAACTATTTAGCCTATTATGTTCCCTAGGATGCTGTGCTGATAGATTATAAATATCTTAAGCGCCGTGATACGAAATGAAACCCGCCCGATCGAGGGGTGGCAAGAGGTACAGGGAAATGCCGTTCAGGATTGAGATCGCCCTTGAGCCCGGCTACCGGGATGCAGCAGGGGAAAGCGTGAAAAACGCGATCAAGAGCAACTTAGACATCGCAGTGGAAAACATCCGTACCATTAAGGTCTTTACGGTTAACGCCAGTCTGACCGAGTCCGAGCGGGAAGCGGTCGCAGGCGGCCCGTTCTCGGACGCTATCGTACAGAAGTACTCTGTCGATCGCCCGCTGGCGTCGGGCTTCGACTGGCTGGTCGAGGTCGGATTTCTGCCGGGTGTCACCGATAACGAAGGCCGGACCGGCAAAGAGGCTATTGAAGATCGGCTCGGCCGACGGCTCGGTGCGGATGAATCTGTACATACCTCCCTCCAGTACCTCATCAACGGCAACCTTACCCGGGCACAGGTGGAGACTATCTGTAAACAGCTGCTGGGTAACGAGCTGATCGAGCGCTTCGACGTGACCGACGGACGCTCGTGGGATGTGCAGAAGGGTATTCCCGCCAGAGTCCCGCTGGTAAAAGATACCCACCAGCCCCGGGTCGCGGAGATCAATCTCGATGTCTCTGATGACGAGCTCGTGGCTATCAGCCGGAAGGGTACGCTGGCACTCACTCTCGAAGAGATGAAAGTGGTAAGGGACTATTTCAAGCAGCCGGGGATCGCCGAGGAGCGTAAGAAACTCGGCCTCGGCCCGAGGCCGACTGACGTTGAGCTTGAGACGCTGGCCCAGACCTGGAGTGAACACTGCAAGCACAAGATCTTCAACACCACCATCGACTATGTAGAAGACGGCAAACATACTCAGGTTAACAGTCTTTTCAAATCGTTCATCCGAAAATCTACCGAGGAAATTTCCAAAGAAAAGAACTGGCTGGTCTCGGTCTTCAAAGACAACGCAGGCATTATCCGTTTCACCGATGATCACAACATCGCTTTTAAAGTAGAAACTCACAACAGCCCGTCTGCGCTGGACCCCTATGGCGGGGCAATCACCGGCATTGTGGGCTGTGACAGAGATTCGGCGGGCACTGGCAAGGGCTCTAAGCTAATCGCTCACACGGATGTGCTGTGCTTTGCATCTCCCTACTATAAAGGTCGCTTGCCGCCGCGGATTTTCCACCCTCGCAGGATCATGGAAGGTGTCGTCCGGGGTATCAAGGACGGGGGCAACAAATGCGGTGTCCCGACGATCAACGGTGCCATTCTGTTCGATGACCGGTACGGCGGTAAGCCGCTGGTTTACTGCGGTTCACTGGGCATCATGCCGGCGGTCATCGACGGCGAGCCGACTGAAGAAAAGCACGCTAAGCCTGGCACCCTAATCGTCATGGCGGGTGGGCGTATCGGTAAAGATGGTATTCACGGCGCAACGTTCTCGTCCGAAGAGCTACACGAAGGCTCTCCGGCGACAGCCGTGCAGATCGGCGATCCTATCACCCAGAAGAAGATGCTGGATATGCTGATCGAAGCCCGTGATCAGGGCTTGTACACGTGTATTACTGACAACGGTGCGGGTGGGTTGTCTTCCTCTGTTGGGGAAACAGCACTCTTCTCCGGCGGCTGTGAAATCTACCTGGAGAAGGCGCCGCTCAAGTACCATGGCCTTGACCCCTGGGAGATCCTGCTCTCGGAAGCCCAGGAACGCATGACACTGGCAGTACCTGCTGATAAGATCGACCAGTTCATGACGCTGGCCGGGCGCAGGGGTGTCGAAGCCACCGTGGTCGGCAAGTACACCGACAGTGGTAAATTCCACATATTCTACGATGGTAAGACTGTCGCGTGCATCGACCTTGAGTTCCTGCACGACGGTCTGCCCGAGATGAAACTGCAGGCCGAGTGGAACCAGGTAAAGCATACCGAGCCCGAGTTACCTGTCGAAGGCTTGACCGGCTATTTGCAGGATCTGATGTCGGACCTGAACATTGCCAGCAAAGAATGGGTCATCAGGCAGTATGACCACGAAGTCCAGGGCGGCTCTGTCATTAAGCCCCTCACCGGCAAGGACAACGACGGTCCGGGGGACGCAGGTGTCATCAGGCCGCTGCTGGATCGCATGACTGGCATTGCGGTCTCCAATGGCATTAACCCGTTCTACGGGGACATCGACACCTATCACATGACCGCCTGCGCCATTGACGAGGCGATAAGAAACATCATCGCGGTCGGGGGTAGTCTCAAGCAGATCGCGCTGCTGGATAATTTCTGCTGGTGCGATCCGATCTACGATGCGGAAAAGACGCCTGATGGTAAGTATAAGCTGGCACAGCTGGTGCGGGCGAACCGGGCATTATATGATTATACTACGGCGTTCGGCACACCGTGCATCTCCGGCAAGGACTCCATGAAGAACGACTACAAGCTGAAGGGCGATGATGGTAAGGACTACAAGATCTCCATACCTCCTACGGTGCTGTTTTCCGCGGTCGGGGTAATTCCCGATGTCCGGAAGTGCGTGACCATGGATGCTAAGGCAGCCGGGGATCTGGTTTACGTGGTAGGTACAACCAAGGATGAGCTCGGCGGCTCCCGGTTCTTTGCACTGCTCGGAGCGACAGGCAACAACGTGCCCAGGGTAAACGCAGTAATGGCAAAGAAGACCTACGACGCCATGTCAAATGCGATTGAAGCCGGACTGGTGGCCTCGTGTCATGACTGCTCCGACGGCGGTCTCGCCGTGGCGCTGGCGGAAACGGCTTTTGCCGGAGGTCTCGGCATGGAAGTCGACCTGGGCAGGGTGCCGGCTGAGCGGCTCTACCGTGATGTCCAGGTGCTTTTCTCAGAGTCGGCAAGCAGGTTCGTGGTCACGGTTGCACCCGGCAAGGTTAAAGCGTTCGAGCAGGCGCTGGATGGCGTACCCTGCGCCTACATCGGCAGCGTGCGCGAAGATGACCGGTTCATGGCACGTGGCCTGAGTGGCATACGGGTGATCGATACGGTCATCGGCTCGCTGAAAGAGTCATGGCAGTATCCGCTGAGGTGGTAAACATGGCAGGAACAGTCAAATCGCTGGTACTTACAGGCTACGGGATCAACAGCGAGGTTGAGACGGCTTACGCAAATACGCTTGCCGGTGCAGAAGCTCGCATAGCGCATATAAACGATGTGATCGACGGTATTGTCAAGGTTGAGGATTACCACCTGATCAATTTCCCTGGGGGCTTCTCCTATGGCGACGACCTCGGCAGTGGCAAAGCCTTCGCTAATAAAGTGCTCTACGCGAAGACACCTTCAGGTCTCCTGATCGACCAGATACAAAAGTTCATCGACGACGGTCGGCTCATCATCGGTATCTGCAACGGGTTCCAGATCCTGGTAAAAATGGGGCTGCTTCCCGGCTTCGCCCGGGACTATTCAAAGCAGGCTGCTACGGTCTTTTACAACGACAAAGGCTTCAGGGATGCCTGGGTGAAGCTTAAAGTTAACACCGAGTCGCAGTGTGTATTTACCCGCGGTATCGGCCGTATCGACATGCCCATCCGCCACGGCGAGGGTAAGTTCATCCCCGGGAGCCCTGAGATCCTGAGTCAACTGTGGAAGAACGGCCATGTGGCACTACAATATGCCGACGCTATGTATCAGCCGACCCAGCAATATCCGGACAACCCTAACGGTTCCACTGATGCCATTGCCGGTATCTGTGACGAGACGGGCAGGATCTTCGGCCTGATGCCCCACCCGGAGGCGTTCAACCACATCTCCAACCACCCGCAGTATACCCGTATCCGGGAAGAGTGTTCCCGAAAGGGCGTAATTCTGAACGAAGAGGGTGACGGGATCAAGATCTGGCGCAATGCGGTGGACTACATCGAAGCGAACCTGCTATAAAATTCGCAGGGGGGCCGGAGGATTATCATCCTTCGGGCTCACCTTCGGATTTTGTATTATGCGGCAGGGAGCCTGACGATGAATTTTGTACCTTTTGAATAGTCGCCGGGTACCCGGTCTGTTACGTCAACCGTTCCCCCGAACCGTTCGACCAGCATTCTGACAATGTACAGGCCCAGTCCTTTTCCGTGCGCCTTCGTCGTCCCCCTCTCGAATCTGCGGAATAGCCTGGGCTTTATCAAGTCTGGTATGCCCTGTCCATTATCGGCGATGGTGATCTGGTAATACTTAATTTCTTTATCTGTAATACCCGTGGCAGTGATATCAATGGTCACCTCGGGGCCCGAGTATTTGATCGAGTTGTTGATGAGGTTGCAAAACACTTCCTTCAGCAGTGGTGTGCCAGTAACGATCATTCCCGGGTGTCTGTCATAGTTGATCTCAATCTTCTTTTCCGCCGGGTGAGGTGATTCCTGGATACACCGGACTATCAAGTCGTCGATATCTACTCCCTCAACATGTAGCTCTTCTGTACTAATCTGTTGTATTTTGTTCACGTTTTCAATGATACCTGCACTGCCTCGGGTTGAGCCGATCGCCTTTTTTATAAAGCTCTGCTGCTCCGGAGTCAGGTTGCGGTCGTTCTCCATGAGCTCGAGGCTGGTCAGCGTCATCTGATTGAGGTTGTTGATGTCATGGCCCATGATATCCAGGTACAAATTCGCCGCAGTCTTCTCTTCTTCAGCCTGGTTTCGGGCTCCGACCAGCTCGTTTTGCTTGGTCTGGATTTCTTTGGCCATACGATCAAGAGCCCGGGCAAGTCCGCCGATCTCGTCATTCCTGGACATGGGCAGGGCTTTCTGGTATTTACCGTAAGGCATCTGGCCTGCGGCAGACGTCATACTCGTAATAGGGTCGACTACATACCTGCCGATCAGGCTTGCGATCACGGCCGATAGGATGATCATGACCACGATAAATGCACTGAAGAATGTGACGGCCCGGGTAACCGGCTCATAAGCCACGTCAACGGGCAACGATACGATCACACCCCAGCGATATTCTGCTACAGGTGAGAAGGCCGCAAGTTTGTCCTTATTCTCGATCGGGTCATAGTACTCGATCTCTCCCTCTTTCCCGTTGATGACTTCACTGACAGCCGGTATGGCTGACATGTCATGCATAGCTTCAGCATATGTCGAATTGCTATGTACCATGACGTGGCCAGTCCTGTTGACAAGATACGTGTACTGGCGGTTCTTGACCTGGGTACTGATGATGGTGTCCGCATAATACGGAAGATCTATCACACCTACCATTACTCCGATCGTAGTATTGTTGCGCCTGATTGGCGAGCCAATATATACGGCAGGCTGGCGAGTTGCAATATCTGTGGTAGCATCACTCACATATTTGTCATTGCCTTTTAATATTTCACTGACCCATGGCTTGTCAGAATCGTCCCGGCCGACAACGTTGTCGGCCGGATATGAAGAGATCACTGTGCCTGTGCTGTCTGTTACGTATATGGTATCGAATGTGCTGGTATTCTGGATGTGGGTTATTGTATCGTTGATAAACGCCGTGTTTTCTTTACTGACCGCTTCGACCACGGATGGCCTGCTAGTCTGGCCCATCAGGTTTAGAAGTGCCGAGTCGATGTAATTGGCCGTCATAAGTGAGATCGCCTTGGCTTGTGCCAGGTTGTCTTCCCAGATATTGTCCTTTATGACGTCCTGGAAATAGGCGGCGCCTATGACACCAACTATGGCGATGGGGATGATCGTGACCGCCATCAACAGAATCATGGCCTGAATTTTTATAGAAATAAACCTCATGCGCATTGAGGATATCTCCCTGCGCGATGATATCTTTAAACGCTAAAAATTACACCTGACGACCGTGTATTCAATCCGATGGGATAGCAAATATCTTTTAGTCTAATACCGATATAGTCAGGTGATAACATGACCAATGATATGATCATCGTAAGCACTCCCTATGTGACAGGCTACAAGATCACCAAAGTCCATGGCTTTACCTGGGGCTTAATTGTTCGAAGCCGGGGTATCGGCGGTAACCTGGTCGCCGGCCTACGGACCATCTTCGGTGGGGAGATCCACGAATACACCGAGCTGCTAAACCAGTCCCGACAGTATGCTATCGATCGCATGAAAGAACATGCAAAAGCGATGGGCGCAAATGCAGTCATCGGCGTCGGCTTCGACTCTTCCGAGATCGGCCAGTCCATGTCTGAAGTACTGGCATATGGCACAGCAGTGACCATCGAGACGGAAACCGTATCATCGAGCCCGGTGAGGCTCGGGTAATACTACCCTTATTTTTGCCTTTAAACGATGAAAAAACTAAAATTAAACGGTTGTTTTCCCGGAGATCTACAAGCAAGTATTTAAGCCATTTAACCTTACGCTTGACTTGTGATTGTATGGAAGCATACCAAATAGTGTCTGAGCATATCCTGGATGCGATACGCCGTGGTAATTTTACCGTCGGGGGCATCATCGAGGATACCCAGAAGTGCTACGGCGATACAGTCGAGATGGTCAACCTTGTGCTTGGCATGCTGGTCGAGCGTGGCGTGATCTCGGTGATGCCGACCGGGGTTGACCGGGACATCGACCCCTTGCCTGTCGCCTGGTGGAGTGTCTCGATCGTATGAACTTTGCCAGTGCATTTTTTATACGATTAATTGTTCAGACACATAAACTAAAAAAGGTTAATACTCAGTCTGATAACACGTCTGGGCACACTGATCCGGCTTTCATCTTACCTTTATTTTATAATCCACGGGAAAATACTGGTCACGACCATTGCCAACGTCAACAGGGTCATTACCACGGTCAACCCCCAGGAGATGTAATTGAACACTTTGCTGTTTGTATAGCTGCCCATGAGCTTCTTATTATTGATCAAGATCAGCATGAATACTAGAATTACTGGCAACAGTATGCCGTTCAGTACCTGGGAAAGCAGCATGATCTCGATGAGAGGCGCTCCCGGGATCAGAATGATTGCCGCACCGATGGCGATCAGTAGCGTGTACAGTGTGTAGAAATGCGGAGCATCCCGGAACTTCTTATTCAGCCCTGAGTCCCAGCCCATGCCTTCGCAAACTGTATAAGCGGTGGATAACGGGAGGATCGAGGCAGCAAACATGGAGGCTACGAATAAGCCGGCCGCAAATAGCACTTTACTGTATTCCCCGGCCAGTGGGCCAAGTGCCTGTGCGGCATCTGCCGCGGTTTCAACGCTGATCCCGTGGGAGAAAAGCTGGGTCGCGCAGGTGACGATGATGAAAAACGCGACGATATCGGTGATCAGGCAGCCTATGATCACATCCCATTTGGTGTATCTGTAGTCTGAGATCTTGACGCCTTTTTCGACGACAGATGACTGTATATAGAACTGCATCCACGGTGCGATGGTCGTACCTACCAGGGCAATTATCATAGCGAGATATCCCGGATTAAAACTGATCGTGGGCACTATTGCTTTTGAAGCTACGTAACCCCAGTCCGGGCCTGCGAGTATTCCAGATATCACATAGGTGACAAAGAAAGTACTCGCCACGAGGAAAATCTTTTCCACCAGGCTGTAGGTTCCTTTGACCACCAGGACCCAGACTACTGCCGCAGCAATTGGTACGACCACGTACTTGCTGCTCTCGCCGAAAAAGATGCCCATACTGGCCGCTATACCTGCAAATTCTGCCATTGTGTTTCCCAGGTTGGCCACGAGTAGCACAAGCGTTAAGAGCACAGTCATTTTCAGCCCAAAATTTTCTCTGATTAGATCAGAGAGCCCTTTGCCAGTGACAACGCCCATCCGGGCGCACATCTCCTGAACGATGATCAATGCCACCGTGATCGGGATGAGGGCCCAGAGCAAACTATAGCCAAAATGAGCACCGGCAATCGTATATGTAGTGATGCCGCCCGCGTCGTTGTCCACGCTTGCCGTGATAATGCCCGGTCCGATCACCGCGAGAAACAAGGCTACCTGTTTAAAGTTGATGTTGGGGAAGCGTGCTTTCCCGGCTTCGCTCATGGTTCTAGTCCCCTGTGTACCTTACGGATCATCCTGTAGTTCCTGGGTAGCTGCTTTCTCAGGTCCTCCGGCAGCACGTCTTCTAGCGCGTCGTCGAAGGTCACTACGCCCAGCATGACGCCGTCTTTATCGACAACAGGGATGGCGAGGAGGTCATATTTCGAGAGCAGGTTCGCGACCTCATCCCCGGTGGAGTCCGGAAGGACGCTGAGCAGGTCCGATTTCATGACCTCGGCGATGCTTTGATCCGGCTTCGACAGCAGCAGGTCACGCAACGACATCACTCCATTCAGATGCTCCATGTCGTCCAGCACGTATACGTAGTAGATCAAGTCGATCTCGTTGCCCAGTTCCCTCAATCTCTCGAAGACATCAGATACCTTACTGGAAACTGGCACACTGACGAACTCGTTCGTCATCAGGCCTCCGGCTGATCTGTGGCTGTAGTGCAGCAGTTCCTTGACGTCGCTGGCATCCTCGGCGTCCATCAGCTTGAGCACTTCGCACGCTTTTTCTCTGGGCATCAGGTGGATCACATCCGCCGCGTCGTCCGGATTCATGTTCTCGAGGATATCCGCCACGTCATCGCTGTCCATGTGCCTGACGATCTTCGCCTGGACATCGGGCTCGATCTCTTCCAGGGCTTCTGCCGCTTTCTCGTCGCCCAGCGACTCTAGGATGAGTAGCTGCTCCTTCCGGTCCAGCTCTTCAATGATGTCTGCGATATCCGCCGGGTGCAGGTCACCGATCTGCTTACGGGGGATCTTCAGGTGAATCCGACGCAGACCCGGATCCAGGGGGTCGATATATGACCAGGCAATCAGGTTATCGGGCATCGTCGTCAGCAGGCGGCCGGAAACCCACCCGAGGCCCAGCCTGCGCATGATGCCTTTGAAGCCAACGTCCACTCCTACCACACAGAGCTTGTCCTTGATCCTTGTCAGCAGCACATCATTTACCCGGACGACCTTTAGGCCGTCGATGTCGACGATCTGTTTATCAAGTATCGTCTCCATGATGAGCATTTCATGGTCAGATAGTTTACCGGGGGGTATCTCTTCGCGAGGGATCTTCAGCCTGAACGAGCCGTCGAATGATTCTACTGAAGACATCGGAACCGTTATACTCTCGCGCAGGATGTTTGAGGTGTAGATGATGCGCGATACTTCCAGCAACGTCTCTCCCGGTGTGATAGCGAAATCCTTGATCTTGCCGATTACTCTGCCCTGGTTATCGATCACCTTCTGTCCCTGGAACGCGCTAAAGTAGGCTACGTTCTCGATATTCTGGCCTTCCGGGCCCCTGAGGACTCCGGTTGCCGGCAGGCTGCTGATGATGTTGGAAACGCTCTTCGACAGGCTCATCCCGATCACTCCTAAATTGGAGGTGCTTCTTCCTTGACCCGCTCCACAACCACGATCTCCATCAAATCCTCTATGCCTCCGATAGCCCTGATCTGGTCGTTGATAAAGCGGTTCAGTTCCTCCAGGCTTCTGGCCCACACCTTGATGTATAGGTCGTATTCCCCGAGTACGCTGTAGACCTCTGAGATTTCCGGCAGTGCCGAGAGCGCATTTTTCGCCTCATCGTGCCTTTCAGTGTCCGTCTGCACAAGCATGATCGCGGTGACCGTATAGCCCGTGGCAACGGGGCTGGTAATGACAGTAAACCTGTCTATGACACCCCGTTCTTTCATCCGCTTCAGCCTGTGCTGGATGGTCGCATCCGAGATGCCGGTCTGACGTGACATCTCCTGGTAGCTCATTCGGGAGTTCTCTCGTAAAAGCCGGAGGATGGAAGAGTCGACCTCATCCAGTCCTGAACTATTGTTCATAGTATGTCTGTGATCTCCTATTAATTGTATTGGTAAATTACCAATAATACTATAAAATACTTACGTAATTACTAACAAATTAATAAATCATGGGCAAATTACTAAGATGCATGAGGCATTACAAGAAAATATATTATTTTCACGCTAAATAACAAAACCAGGATCAACTGAGCTTTTTTCTCGTAATCCACTTACGGGCTTCCATCACGGCGATGGCCATTGGCGCTATTAGTAGTACAACCGCCCAGTCACGCGCGGATAGTGGCTCGGTCTGGAAAATCTCCTGCAGCGGGGCCAGATAGATCATCGAGATGAGTAGCAAGCATGATACTCCTACAGCTGCGAGCAGATACTTGTTGGAGAACAAGCCGGTAAACACCGAGCGTGTTTCTGATCGACAGTTGAACGCGTTGCATATGTGGAGCGTGACCAGGGTCGTAAATGCCATGGTGCGCGCGTAAGCAAGGCCCTGGTCGAGCGAGAAGTAGAACACGCCCAGGGAGCAGACGCACATGGTAAGGCCGATGAGGGCCATGTCCAGTATGGTGGTCGGGTTGATGATTGGCTCATTCGCCTGTCTGGGGGGCCTGGTCATTATTCCCGGCTCTGGCGTGTCTACACTCAGGGCAAGAGCGGGAAGGCCGTCGGTGATCAGGTTCAGCCAGAGTATCTGGGTGGCCAGGAGCGGTAACGGTAAACCGGCAAGCAGCCCGAACAGGATCGTCGCCACCTCTCCCACGTTACTCGTGAACAGGTATTTGACGAACTTGCGGATGTTGTCATATATCACTCTGCCGCCGTAAATTGCATCTACTATTGTGGCAAAGTTGTCGTCCTGTAGCACGATATCCGAGGCTTCTTTGGCTACCTCCGTGCCGGAGTCACCCATGGCAATGCCCACGTCTGCCAGTTTAAGGGCCGGGGAGTCGTTGACGCCATCTCCGGTCACTGCTACCACCTTGAGGTTAGCTTGTAACGCTCTTACTACCCGTATCTTTTGCTCGGGTAGTACCCTGGCATATACGGCTATCTTTCCTGCTCTGGCTTTCAAGGTATCGTCGTCGATCTGATCGAGCTCGTCGCCTGACATCACTTCGTCGTCCGGGTGAAACAGGTCCAGCTCTTTCGCGATGGCTACTGCCGTGAGCTTCTGGTCACCTGTCACCATCACAATATCGATGCCGGCATCTTTACAAGCTTTTATGGCAGAGCCGACATTCTCTCGAGGGGGGTCTTCGAATCCTATCTGCCCCACCAAGATGAGATCGTGCACCAGCGACCATGGATCGCCATCTTCGCCTGGTTTCAGGTCCCGGTACGCGAAAGCCAGCACCCTCATTGCCCCTGAAGCGAGCCTGTCATTGGCATACATCACATTAGCTCGGTCAGTCTCTTCGATAGGTTCTACCTTGCCGAAGGCCTGTTTTTTTGATGATTTTTCCAGCACTGCGAGCGGCGCACCTTTAACAAAAAGCCTTTGATTTCCGGCTGTACCTGCAACCACCACCATCATCTTGATCGAAGGGCGGAACGGTATGCCTGCACTTCTCGGATATGCTCTGTCAAAGCCCTCCTTGTCCAGGCCGATCTGGTTCAGAAAATTGTACAGCGCCACATCCACCTGATTGCCATGGTAACGAGTAGTTTCTCCTGTCTTTTCCTCTATCGCATCGTTACAGACGCCTGCGATCTCAGCCAGCATCTGAAGATCAGGGCCACCCCCAGGTTTGACTGTACTGACAGGATACTCACGTTCAAACGTAGCTATCGCCTTAACCCTCGCAGTATTCTTCGTCAGAGTGCCCGTCTTATCGGTACAGATTACATCAGTGCTGCCCAAAGCCTCCACAATCGGTAGCGATCGAACGATCGCTTTGTGGCTTGCCATGCGCCTGGCACCGGTAGCGAGCGCTATCGTGATCGTAGCTGCGAGGCCTTCCGGAACAGCGGCAACGGCCAGGCTGACTGCGGCGAGGAATATCTCCAGAGGTGGCTGGCCTCTTGCTAAGCCTGTGATAAAGACGATGGCTGCGACGATGATTACCCCGATTCCGAAGAGCCTTCCTAGCTTGTCCAGCGATTTTTCAAGTGGTACTTTCGGCTTTTTTGCCGTCGAGGTCAGCCGGGAGATCCTTCCGATCTCTGTTTGTTTCCCGGTGGCAACTACGAGTGCTGCCGCTTCACCGTCCACCACGTTCGTACCCATATACAACAGGTTTACCCGGGCGATCAGGGGAGTATTTTCAGGCAGTTCGCACTGGTACTTCTCCCTCGGGACCGCCTCACCTGTCAGCATCGATTCGTCTACTGACAGGTTATCTGCTGCAATAATCCGGGCATCTGCAGGCATTCGGTCGCCTGCCTTGATCATGATCACGTCGCCCGGCACCAGGTCCTCGACAACTGCATCACTGACGATGTGATCTCGCATCACATGGGCTTCCTGTTTGTAGAGGCGTTTAAGCGCCTCGATGGAATGCCTGGCTTCCTGTTCCTGAACAACGCCAATGCCTGTGTTAAGCAGCACGATGATAAAAATTACGACAGCGTCACGGATATTACCCAGGGCCAGCGCAATGATGCTGGCAACCGTCGGAATGATCACGATAAAACTATGGAACTGTCCGGCTATGATCGAGAGCAACCCGGGGCCTGTATCGCTCCGGATCTCATTCCTGCCGTAGCGCCTGAGTCGTTCTGCCGCTTCGCCTGCCGTCAGTCCTGCCTGCGACGAACCGAGCTCGGCAAAGAGTTCGTTTAACGGAAGGTGATGCCACCCGTTCATAATGCCCTCGCTACTGCTTCCTGCCCATCCGAAGCGCCGATTTCAGCAGGTTCAGCCTTCGGATGCGTTCATCGATGAACTCGTGCTCCTCGGAATACCTGGAGCTCGTCGCAATAAAACTACGCCGCAGATCGGCGATCTTTAGTTCTACGGCATCATTCACGTATCTCTCCTGGCCCAGCCTGAGTGACGTGTCCGCTAAAAACCGCAATACCTCGTCTTCCAGTCCCCACTCCGCATCCATATACCAGTCGAGCGCCTGTGTAAGCTGTATCCGCAGTCTCCCCTCGTCCTTTATGTGCGATATCAGGCTACCATACAGTTCGATGACTGCTCCGCAAAAATTAGCCATGAGCCCGTCGACATCATCGACCCTGGTGTAATTCCCAATGATCGAGTCGATTACGGGGCCAATTACTGACAGGCTCGCATCGATCTTTTTAGCCTTAAACAAATCCGTGGCATACTCCCGGAAAATGTCAAGCTTTTTCACGATCTCCCGTATATTGAGGTAGTCTACGAACTCCTCTGAGAATATCTCTTTGATCTCCCGGTCTACAAAAGCGGGCAACTCTCCGACCGGCGTAAGGCGAAGGTTGATCACATACATCACGTCGGGATCATAGCGGATCATGTCCATGACGATCTCGACAATCTGGGCACGGTTCAGCTTCAGCAGCGTATCTTCACTCTTTCCAAGATCGGTGAACCCGGACGGCCGTTTTACCCAGCCATAGAGGACAGAGGCGATGTGCTTACAGTACCCGAAAGCGTACGGGCAGGTACAGGACGCGATGATACGTCCTTCCCTTGCGTCGATACTGATGTGGTATTTCTCAGGCTGGCTGCCCTGGCACTCGGCCATGATGGTACTCTTATAGATAAACGGCCGGAGGATTCGTCCCTCCTCAAAGTATTCGATCCCACGCTCGTAGATCCTCGGACTAAATAGTCTGGAGATATCCTGTTCGGTCAGTTTTCTAAGCTCCAACGAGCCGGTGGCTCCGGCAGACTGCATAATATTAATTTATTCCACCATAAATATAATTATGAGCCTCACCAAAAAGCAGACGTAAAATTTTACTTCGCCTTTCCATTAGCACAGTAATACATTTCCTTGAGCTTATTCTCCTTATATACCGGACAGCCAGCCGGGCATATGCAGCCTTCCATCGTGATCTTCTTCTCACTCTTACCCTTCGCACAGTACAGCTTCATATCGTTACCCGGGTAGCTCGGGCACCCTTCGCATAAGCAGTTGTTGAGATTCTCGTCCGAATCCTGTGGAGTGGCCATGAATAAAACTCAGTATTTTTATCCTTAAGGCTCTTACGCTCATTTAAAACGCTCCGCCTTAATGATGCTTATGCTTCCGGTTCATTCATGGGGATACTATCGAACGTGATCATATTTCCTTGTGTCATGTCGCCTGTTTAGATGACTTTCTCCCCTCATGGGAATGAATCAGTGTCGGGTATCCATCCACAGAGATCCTGTCTGAAACATCCTCGATCATCTCGATGAAATATTGTGGCTTACCTGCCTGATCTCGGACGATTTTTACCTTAACTTCGACCAATACCGCCGTTCCATCCTTGCGAATATAGCGTTTGATCCCACGTTTGCTGTCACAGGCACCGGATAGCATGTCTCTGGCCCGCTCCAGTACGACATGGATATCCTCCGGGTGGAGGACATTCTTCATGTTTAGCGACATCAGCTCTTTTTCCGTATATCCTGTGATTCGACAGTACTCGCAGTTCACCTTGCTGAAGCGTAGGTCCGGTGTGACTATGCAGGAACCGACTGGCATCATGTCATAGACGTTCTGGAAGTACTCTTCACTCTGCTTTCTGGCGTTCTCTGCAAGGACATAGTTGGTAGTATCCCGGCCGATAATCTGGTATTCAACAGATCTGTCCGACTCCTTGACTATATAATTGCCAGTCCACTGGACGAATTTTTTCTTTCCGCCGGGCAAGATGTGGGTATGGGTATATATCAACTGTTTTTTATCCGCTCGCAGCTTGTTCAGGCTGCTGATCAGCAGGTTATCTTCATGAACCGGCAAAATTTCGACCAGTTTCTTACCCACAATCTGATCCTTATCCATACAGAAAAATTTGCACAATGAGCTGTTGACGAAACTTATCGTGGTATCCTGAGATAGCCGGCAGATGAGCTCTGTCTGGTCTTCGACGATCGCCCGGTACCTGGCCTCACTTTCCTTCAGCGCGAGCTCCGCCATCTTTCTCCCGGTGATCACCTTGTAAACCAGGGCGACCTTGCTTTTCACATCGCTGATCGTAAGGGGCTTTAGCCAGAACTGATAGTAGTTTATTCCGTCTTTTCGGGTGATGCTGATCTCTCTTGAATATTCGTTGCCCCTCAGGGCATCTTTAACGTTCAGCAGGACCTCCGGCTGAATCAGAATGTCGATGTGGACCGTCTCGAGCGTCTGACCTATGATCCGGTTTCTTTTAACATCCGCATATTGTAGAAATCGGTTATTCACATCAATGATCTGGTATGTCTCATCGATGATCACGATCATCTCAGATGATAAGCTGAGCGCAGTAGCCAAGGACATGCGGTCTGATGGTGAATATATCTTCGAGCGGCCGAACCTTCGTACGTCTGCTTCTCCAGTCATGCAAAGCATGTCGAGGTACTTGGCCACGGAATTTCTGTTTGCCTTTAAAAGATTCGATATTTCTGTTATTGTCATGCCATTTTTAGATGACTGAAGGACTTTCTTTACCATGTCGAGTTTTTCTCGGCGTTTTTTCACGTATACGGTAATGAAATTTTTCATAAATAAGGATTTTCTCATATGCATGGCATTTGTGTCAATTTCTGTGCATAGAAACTTAAAATATTGTGAAATTCCAAACGCTGTGATACAGTGTTAATAAATTGCATACTCGATAAAAAGCTATCTGCCATGCGTTAATCCGTATCTTTATATCTAACAAAATTTATCGGTTAAATTAAGGTCTGTTTAACAAACTGACTGATATCCGCCTTTCAAAATTGAAAACTAGTAAATTTTGACTTACAATTTTGAAATAGAGCAAAATATGGGTCCGGTGTCATAAATGGGTATAAAATTTGATGTTCGAAGTATAACCGTACAACTAACTGTACTGATCTTAATCGTATCTTTATTGCCAGTCATTGCGCTGACATTGGTTAATTACAGTAGCATATCAGCGCTGGAGAGCGATAACTTTAAAGACCGCGCCGCGAGCGTTGGAAAAATCGGTACTATTTCCTACAGTGGTGAAATGAACCAGAACGCTCTTCTGGCCCAGAAGTTCGGCAAAGACAGTCGGATTATAAATTCCCTGGAAACCCGGGATAGCGCCGCAATCAAGAAGCTGGCGGACGAATACGGCCGTCAATATCCGGGTACTGCCATGTTCACAATTGTGGATAAGAGCGGGATCACAATGGCCCGATCTGCATCCGACAAGAGCGGCGACCAAACTACTAACAAAGTGATCTTAAGCGCCTTGCAAGGTAATGAACTCACAAGCACAGAAATAATCAACACGGATACGGTTCTGTACAACAACCTGCAGAGCAGAGTGCAAGCGACCGGCCTGTCCGAAGCCATGGCAATCGTGAGCGCCTTCCCCATTAAAGATGAGGACGGAACCACCATCGGCGCTGCATTCGTCGGAGACGTGCTGAACAATTATCCGGATACTGTCGACTCGGTCGCGATAGACGCTAACGGTATATGCACAATCTACCAGGGCGATACACGCATCGCCACCAGCCTGAAGGATGCAGGTGGCAACCGAATCGTAGGTACAAAGGCAGATCCGACGATCTACTCGGCCATCCTGAATGGGCAGAGTATCGACGAGCAGGTCACAATCAATAACGTACCCTATTATGTGTACTATACTCCAGTGAAGGACGGCAGCGGGAAGATCATCGGTATGATCGGCGTAGGGTACGACGTTAGCACCTACCTGGCGACGATGAACAACATTCTGATAACTTCCGTGGGCATCGGGGCAATTATTGCTTTAATCGCCGTGGTCATCGGCTTTATCATCGTCAACCGTGCAACAAGGCCGATTAACAAGCTTGTAGCCATTGCAGACAGCGTGGCCGCCGGCAGCCTGGATACACAGATCGAAACCGGTGCTACCGGTGGAGAAATCGGGATGTTAACCCAGTCGATCAGGAAGATGGTGGGAAACATCAAGGAGCGTATCCTGTTCAACGAGTCCATACTTAAAGGGATTACAGACCCCTTGTTCATGGTGGACACAAACTCGACCATCACCTATGTAAATGAGGCTGGTGCAAAATTTTTCGGCGCAAATATCCACGACATGAGTAACCGCAAGTTCGGGGATTTCTTTACGACCCTCGATTCGACGTCCGGAGAATCTCATCTGGCTAAATGTCTCAGGACCGGGGAAGCCGGCAACGGCTTCGAAACACACATCCAGCTAAGGACTGGCAGAGCAGTGTACGTCCGGGGCAGCAACGCTCCGATCAAAGATGTGACAGGCCGGATCACCGGTGCGGTAGAGCTCCTGCAGGATGTAACCCGGGTTAAAGAAGCCGAAGAGGCGACCAAAGCCGCAGAACAGGATGCTAAAGAAAAGGCTGCCTTCAGCGATAACATTCTGAAGAGCATCAGCGACATGCACACAGTCATGGATAAAGCCGGGAAAATCACCTACATCAATGAAGTGGCGCTCACTACTCTGGGCTTCGGCAGGGAGGAAGCCCTCGGACGAAACTGCGATGATGTCTTCGGCCTGGAAATCTCGCTCGGCAGGAAAATGTCCGGAGACAGCCGGGAAGTACTGCAGATGGAGAATACCATCACGACTAAGTCCGGTAAAAAGATACCCGTAGCTACCAGCATAGTAGTGATGAAAGACGCGAGCGGCAATATGACCGGTTTCACCGGCATGTTACGCGACATCACCAGGGAGAAGGCGGCTAAGAGGCAGCTAGAGGAGATCACCGTCTCGGCCAACAAGATCGCCGAACGAGTGGCAATGGCCAGCGGGAATGTATCCACAAACGTAGGTCAGGTCCTGACCTCGTCCCGGCAGATCTCCGAGAGCATCCAGCAGGTGGCGATCGGAAGCCAGAACCAGTCGAGGAACATCGAGAGTATAAGCCAGCTAATGCACGAGATGAACTCGAGCATCTCCCGGGTCAACGAAGGTGCCCGGAACACGAGCGAGAATGCCGTTGATGCCAATGCAGAGGCTAAGAAAGGCAGTGAAAACGCCAAGGTCGCCATACAGAAGATGGGCGAGCTTCACTCCGCCGTTAACGACAGCGCCAGGATCGTGCAGAACCTGGGAGAAAAGAGCAAAAAGATCGGCCAGATCGTAGACATGATCACGGCGATCGCCGGGCAGACTAACCTGCTCGCCCTGAACGCAGCGATAGAGGCTGCCCGGGCCGGCGATGCGGGCCGTGGCTTCGCAGTCGTAGCCGAAGAAGTGCGGAAGCTGGCTGAGGAGTCTGCCAGGGCGGCCGAGGAGATCAACCAGCTGATCGCCGAGGTCCGGGAAGAGACTGCCCGGGCGGTAGAGTCGATGAACCGGGGCACTAGTGAAGTCGACCAGAGCAACCGGATTGTCGCTGCATCACTAAAGAGCCTGGAGGATATCGGCAGGATGATCGATACGACGGCAGCAAAAGCTCAGGAGATCGCCGCTATGACTGAGAAACAGGCGGGAGATACGGGCAAAGTTGTCAAAGCAATTGAAGAGATGGCAGCCGTCATCGAGGAGAACGCAAGCAGCACCGAGGAGGTCAGTGCCTCATCCGAGGAAAGCACGGCTACGGCAGAGAACGTTGCTGAAATGGCCAACGAACTGGCAAAGATCGCGGACGAGTTAAAAGCCGAGGTAGGCAAGCTGAAGGTGGAGTAAACCTCCATCTTCAACTTTTTGCCGGGATCACCATGACAACCGCAGTAAATAGTCTGCCAGGCCAGGGAATTACCAGGGATATGCAGCTGGTAGTTTTTAGCCTTGGTAGCGAGGAATTCGGAGCAGATATCGCCCAGATCCGCGAGATAATCCGGCCGGGGGAGATCACCGTTCTGCCTCAGGCACCCGATTTCACCGAGGGGATAATCAACCTCCGGGGGCAGATCACTACTATCATAAATCTCCGCCAGCTGATGGGCATGGACAGTAAAGCCATTGACAGTAACACCCGGATCATTGTCGTCGAGAACGGTTCGAACATCGTCGGCCTACTGGTAGACCGTGTGACCGAGGTTGTCAATATCCGCGGAAGCCAGGTAGAGCCGCTATCGGGTTTCCTCCAGAACCACAGCAAACAGTGTTATATCCTCGGCGTATGCAAGCTTAAACAGCTGCTCATCCTCGTAGACCTCCAAAAAGCTCTCTCCAGTATCAATCGCTAGAGATAGCATCGTTGAATATTATCAATAACATACCCACCAACCAATGACAGAAGCGCTATCAAGCGCTTCTGCCGCTTGTATATGCAGGCGATGCCTATGCATAATTTATAAAAATATGGTGAGAACGTACTGCCCGGCAGCGTATTCGGAAAAAGTCGAAGCCGTGTGACCGATCAAAAATTATATTAGCGCTTGGTGAACTGATGTCAGCATATTTCCAGACTTACTGTTTAGATTGCATGCACATCTATGCATTTAATGAAAATGCTAGATCTGAAGAGCATGTCCTTTGCCCCTGGTGCCAGAGTGATAAACGTTCGTGGGTCATTCAGATATCCTTGCTGGAATACAAGGACGTGGTAAACATATACAGCGAGTTTTCAAAGGTCAATTAGGTGATAGATTTGCGAGGTTTAAACCCGGCTGGTCGTTCTTCCTCATTGATGATCTCCAGCGTCCGCTGTACTTCCTTGTTACGCCGTTGATTTTATAACACCATGTCCTTGCATGACTCGTAGCAAATTTTATCTTAAAACCACCAATCGTTAGTATTATTATCATAGAGTCACTTACCACATACGTTAGTATTTGTGAGCAGGCATTGGATTACGTTATCATTGCTAGCTGGTGTAAAAATGACTGGAAAGCTGAATGTGCTCGTTGTTCTTCTGATGGTTTTCGCTTTTACCTGCACTGTTGCGTTATCGCCGGCCAGCGCGCAGAGTGTGGTCAGCCATACCGATTTCCTTTATGCCGCGGACTTTAATCACGACATTGTCCATGTATACGATGTCTCGTCCCCCGCCATGGCCAAAATCGCTGCCATACAGATAGAAAAGCCGGCAGTCATCGTCGCAAGCCATGATGGTAAACATGTATATGTCGCAAGCTCCGGGCTATTGACTTCAGGGCTTTACTCCATTGGTACAGACAATAACTCTATTCTGGCCAGGTATTCTCTGCCGGATAACGGCGCCGGTGCCATCGCCATCAGCCACGACGACAGGTACGTTTACGTCGTTACCTCCACTCGCCTTATTATCCTGGAAACTTCTACAGGCAAAATTGCGGAAAAAACACTTCCCACTGATCGCTACACAACACTGACGGCCGCCAATGATCACGGTACAGAATTTGCCTTCACTGCCGCACCGGGATCTAGCCAGCTAATCCTGTACAACGGAAACGACGGATCAGTGACAAACTATCACCTAAACTGTGAAATCGGCCAGATCGAGGCGCTTGACGGTACTCACTTGCTGGGCACTGACAAGCTCGGCGAGATCAACGCGCTGAATTACAATTACTATACCGGTATTGAAGGATGGTCATATACGCCTCACCCGATCGGTCGCACTTCTACATTTTTCGAACCGTACATCGCTATCAGTAATAACCAGAAGATGGCTTACTTCATCGATCAGGAGAACAGCCGAGTCTATCGGGTAAACCTTGGCGATTATACCGCGACACTCCTGACGAACTCCACCGAGTGGAGGTCGCCAACCAGGGCGGCTTTTAGCACTGATGATAGTAAGGTCTTCATCTGCGACGATACGGGCGTCACCGGCCTGTATACCTCGAACAACACGCAGTACAAGTATTTCTACGGGTATAAAGCACTGGACGTGGACGTTGCGTCAGTTCCGGGTCCACTGGTCGCGGTGCAGAACTCCCCTACCCCTACTCCGACCCCGGTGACAAGTCCGTCCCCGCATAGCAATGTTTCGACAATAGCCGAGCCATCTCCAATCGCCTCGCCCACTACAATACCAGTGACCACACCCGCAGCAAGCCCCGGTGGCATCTGTCCGACACTGGCAATTTTACCCCTGCTCCTGCTTGGTATCGGGGCATACGGGACCCTGAAATCGAGGCAAAATAAGTAAGTGATCAAGAAACCCCTCCAATGGGTTTTCTCATTTTGTCAGCAAACATTTAAACTTTCACGACCTACACCTTGACACAGGCATCAGAATGGCAAAGACAACAAAATACCAGCTCAAGACGGACCCCCAGGGTATGGTCGGACGTGAATGTCCGAACAATTCGTGTAAATCCTATTTCAAAGTAGAAGCCGCTGAAACAGACTGTGACGAGTTGACCTGCCCGGTATGCAGTCATACCGACGACTGCAAAAAGTACACCACTGTACCCCAGATTGAGTACATTAATTCGCTAATCTTCAACCACGACTCATGTCCCATTCCACAGGTCGGATACGCGAAGACCCACGTGTGCAGGGACTATGTGGAGATTCCGGCCAAATGCGTTTACAAATGCGATATATGTAATAAAAAGTTCGGGATCGACTGCATAAAGCCGGAGATGTGCCCATATTGCCAGGCAACTCGGGAACACCTGCATGCCGAGAATAGGTGCGATCTGAATTGCAAAGAGTGACTTAAAAATACAGCGAAACTTTATTCTTCTCTCATCGCATACGCTTCCTATCTATACAAGGGGCT
>CAZJRS010000065.1:0-21326 GCA_964548585.1 uncultured Methanocella sp.
GGTGGCCGGGTCTGACGGAGGGTACCACGATGCCAGGTATACCCGTTAGCTTTTCGGTCAGCAGAGCTGCGTTGGAGATACGCCGGTTTTTGTAATCGTCGATCTTCTTCATCTGTGCCAGTCCGATGGCCGCACTGATATCGGTCATGCGCAGGTTGAAGCCCAGCAGCTCGTGGTAATAGCGTATTCTGGAGCCGTGAGATCGAAGCATTCGGGCCTTATCGTCGAAAGCCCGGTCATCAGAAGTGATCATCCCGCCTTCGCTGGTGGTCATGTTCTTGGTGGGGTAGAAGCTGAAGCAGCCGACATCGAAAGACCCTGCTTTTTTGCCGTGGATAGAGGCACCGTGGGCCTGACAGGCGTCCTCTATGACAGCCAGTCCGTGGTCCTCAGCCAGGTCCATGATCAGGTCCATTGCCGCAGTTTGGCCATAGAGGTCTACGGGTATGATGGCCCTGGTTTGCTTCGTGATCTTCTCCCGGATCCTGGCCGGGTCAATGTTGAACGTCTCAGGATCCACGTCGGCAAAAACGGGCTTTGCTCCGGCAAAGAGCACGGCGTTAGCAGTGGCGATAAAGGTAAAAGGCGGTACGATGACTTCGTCACCCTTGCCGATGCCCTTCGCCTGCAGCGCCACCAGTAGCGCCGCCGTACCAGAGTTGACCGCTATGGCATGCTTCACGCCAGCATATGAGGCGAACTCCTCCTCGAACTCTTTAACCCGGGGACCTTCGGCTAACGTGCCTGACTGGAGGACACGTACCACGCCGTTGATCTCTTCCTGTCCTATCAATGGCTTTGCAATCGGTATCATAGCATCAAATCCTGTTAAGGCTCCTGAGTGTTTCCGGTAGCTCGATGATCTTTGCAGGTGACCCAATGGCGAGCTTCCATGGAGGTACGTCTTTCGTGACCAGCGCGCCTGCCGCGACCATTGCCCCTTCCCCGATCTCTACGCCGGGGAGGAGAGTCGCGTTCGCGCCTATGGATACACCATTGTGCAGTACCGGGCCCTTCAGGTCGTAGGGCACACGTATAGGATATTTGTCGTTGGTCAGAACCGAGCACGGCCCGAGGAACACGTTGTCTCCGATGGTCGTATTGGTCGGGATATACACGTTGCTCTGGATGCTGACGTGGCTCCCGATCGTGCAACTCCCGTCGATGACGACGTTGGTGCCGACGAGCACCTTATCCCCGATCAAGGTGTTTTCCCGGACCAGAGCATTGTGCCCGGTTCGCAGGGCATTCCCGATGACCACGTCACAGTAAATGGTTGACCCGGGCCTGATCACCGCGTCGTCGCCCAAGCGAACGCCGACGTACGGATAGGATTCCGGTCGCACGCCTGCAACGGCGATCTCGTCCAGTATCCGCCCGCTGGGATAACCTAGCGTGACATTTTCGAGAATAGTGCAGTTCCTGCCGATCGTATTGATGCCGTACATCCTGCACGTGTCATGTATACGGCTCTTCGTTATCACTTGTGTCTCGATTTTTTCAACCCCATCGTGTTTAATAATGCCACAAGTATATTTACTGTTAAATACTTAAACATTTCTATAAAAATACATTAATGATTCGAAGATGAATGTGCAAGTGCAGTATGAGTGAGAAAAATACCGGCAAGCCGCAACGGAGTGGAAAAGGCAATGCAGAGAGCCCTTACTGCCTGAACGCCAGGTAAAAACAGGTTCTGATATTTATAAATTTAAATGCGGTAAATTAAAAATTGATGGTGAAGCCTGTCTTCACGCCCCAACGTATACGGTTGCATTGCAACCGAAAGCGGATTTAAGTGATGATCTTCCTGATCTGATCCATATATGCCGCTGCCGGGATCATCTCCCACCCACCGTCATAGGATGGGACCAGCTCCAGCGCATACACTTTTAGCACTCCGTGCCTGCAGGCAGTCTCACACCGCCCGCAGCCCTTGCACCGGTCGGGGTTGACCGTAGGGCCATCCTCGTCGATCAGCAAGGCGGTAAAAGGACATGACAGCACACAATCCCCGCAGAAAACACAGTCACCGTCGGGACGGGCGATGCCCAGCCCAGTGATCCCGTCGACATATGCCTGCCGGCCATCCCCAGTACGGCCGTTGATACAACAGCAAGGGCAACAGGAACACAGCTCCAGCGCCCGGCTCGCACCTGCGCCGAGCGACCCCAGTTCCTCGCTTGTCCACAGGACCATGTGAACCAGGCCCATAGCCTTCGCTTGTCGCACAACATCCAGAGCCTGTTCGACAGTGACTTCGGCTGCATTACCTTTTGCCACAATACCCCTGGCACCCTCGCCGAGATACAGGCAGCCTAGCCCGGCCGGGTAGCTTTGACAGCTGCGTTCGACACGGCAGACACAGGCTTTCGCGAGGCTAAGATACGAAGAGTCCCGGACTACCTGCTCAGCCAGATCGGACGGCAGGACCACAGGGTGGCTTTTGATCCGCAAGCCCACGGCTATGGATATTTCACCTACAGGCGGATTGTCGTCACTCATGGCGGGTTACACCAGCCCAGTATTGGCTCAGGTAGTTAAAAAGTCTCTGGCAACCGGTGGTCCCGGGCAGCTTCAAACTAACCCATAGTATTTGAGGTACTCTGCGTACTCCCTGAGCAGGTGTATGCCAGTCCTGGCATCAGCTAAATCGAGCTTCCCAGTCATAACATCTTCGTCATACTGCTCGATCCGGTTGAGGAGTTCCTGACGTTTTTCGACAGATTCCAGGCCACCCAGGGTCTTGCCGTTCGCCACGTCCCACTTCGTCATATAGTACAGGCTCATGAACCGGTTGTAGAACTTGTAGAACGCTTCCCGGTAGCGGCCCTCCTCAGTACTGAGACCTTCGGCGACTCGCTGCTTTAAGGTCACTGCTGCGTTGACAGCCTCTCCGAAAACTTCGAAGGGATCGGTTGAAAGGTTTTGCTCCTCTGCCATAAGTAATCACCGAATTAGTTTTATCTATTACGAACAAATACCTGTGAAAATAAATACTTTCCCCGAAATCGATCGCAAAATCTGGCTAATCGTCTGCCAGTACACAGAGACGATTAGTCCGGCACCTTGTCAGTATTTGTTGTGACGCAAAAACGAACGAACGTTAGTTTTATATACCCGGAGGGTATCTATAGGAGTAGCGAACGTTCGTTCGTTAAAGTAGAAGTAAAATCAGAGGTAGAAAAGTATGAAGAACGCAGATCTTGTTCAAACCGAGAAGGGAACCAAGGAGCGCATTTTGGATGCTGCCATAGATCTCTTTGCCAACAAAGGCTACGACGCAGTATCTATCAGGGAAATCGCCAGGGAAGTCAGTATCAGAGAAAGCTCGATCTACAACCACTACAAAGGCAAAGAGGAGCTCATGGACACGATCACCGACTACTTTATCAGCGAGCTGACCCGGGCAGACCCGTTCGACGTGCCGATGGAGGACTTGCTGGAGAAGTACGGGGCTGAAGCGTTCATGAACATGGGCGCGCAGGCGTACCTCCACAAAATCAACACGCCCAAGATAGCCAAGATCTGGCGCATCATCTCCATAGAGCTTTTCAGAAATGACAAGGTCAGGAAATTCTTCAAGACGACAATGGTGGAAGTACCGGTCGCAGCATGGGAACAGACCTTCCGGAAGATGATGGAGCTTGGCTATATCCGAGAGTGCGATACCAGGCTACTGGCTACTGAGTTCTTCTACCACTGCATATATCTCTTCTTCGACTACTTTATTATCAGCTTCGATGAGGCAACATACGATACGTTCACGGAAAACATGCTGAAGGATCTATCACCGCACATCAGCTTCGTCTTTGAGGCTGTCAAACCAAAGGAGGCCTGAACATGGAAGTCGTCACATATTCGCTCAGAAATAGCAAAGCCAATTCGGACGAGTACTACCACGACGCTGCCGCCTTCACAGACATGATCCTGGCAGAGGCGAAGCAACTCTACCCGATCGTCGAGAGCTTTATGGCATACGTCAGGGATGAGCGCATCGAGGCAATACGCTCACGGGATGAATATGCCTTCGAACTGATGACTCTGGGCACACTCTGGCGCACCTACGCCGATGATGCCCACGAAGTATCGAGCGGCTGGACAGGCATACTGGCTTTTCTAGCCAGGCTGCGCCAGCGTGGCGGCGCCATCAAGCCCATCGCTGACAGCATGAGGGGCGTACTCGCGACGATATTCCTGACACCGGTAGACCGAGAGTGGTCCCCAAAGGCATCTTTCAAGCACCTGGATAAGCTGCTGCGGTGGATGGATGCGACGGGAGATCACGTGCAGGAGGTTAAAAGGCTACACAACTGGCGGGAGTACTGGGCGACAGTACCGGCCGGACAGGTATCGGAAGACATAGATGCAGCCATCGCTTTCGCAGAGTTGTTCGAGAAAAGCAGCCTGGAGGCGCTCGGTAAGTACACGCCCAACGTCGATCAGTTCTTGCAGCAAAAGCAACACGGGCACCGCTGGAGAGAAGACGTGATCTTTTCGGCTCGCAGACGAGCCGAGTACCACCTGAACATGGTGGGCGCAGAGATCATGAACCGGGCTTTCAGGGAAGACTTCCTGCAGACGAAGCACAAGGCAGTTGTCCTGCCAGCGTGCATGCGCTACCACGCGAAGCCGAAGTGTCAGGCAAAATCGAATGGTCTGTCCTGCGAGTGTACAGGATGTACGCCCCAGTGCAGAGTGAACATGCTTATGAAGATGGGGAAGAAGCACGGCTTCAGTGTACACCTGGTGCCCCACGAGTCCGCCGTGTTCTCCGGCGAAGCCGGTAAGACTCTCATCGGAGACGGGGTAGGCATCGTCGGAATAGCCTGCGTATCCAACCTGGTATCCGGGGGATGGAAGGCCAAGGGTATGGGCATGCCACCCCAGTGTGTCCTGCTGGACCATTGCGGATGCAGGAAGCACTGGCACGGTCAGGGGATACCAACCGATATCAATTTCATCAGGCTGGGACATATCCTGGGGATTAAAGATACTGAAAAGACAGAAGCGGCGCAGGCTGATATGCCGGTGACCGCCGTGGCGTGAGGAGAAAAAACAATGAAGATAGTGGCAATCATGGGAAGCCCGAAGGGAAAGGGCAGCGGCTACAAGGTAGTCAGGATGGTCGAGCAGCGGATGACGCAGAAAGGCGCGGTAGACTTCGAGTACGTCTTCCTGAAGGACGCAAACCTGGCCCAGTGCAAGGGATGCTTTACCTGTGTGACAAAAGGAGAGGATAAGTGTCCGCTCAAGGATGACCGGGCTGCGCTAGAAGCGAAGCTCCTCGCCGCAGACGGCGTGATCCTGAGCTCTCCGGCCTACGTCGAGAACGTCAGCTGGCTCATGAAGAATTTCATCGACCGGTTTGCCTTCACTAACCACCGGCTCCGGTTTTTCCGGCAGAAGGTAATGCTGGTGGCCAATTCAGGCGGTGCCGGTCTTAATCAAACCATCGCTGCCATGCAGAACGCGCTCGGTGGCGGCAGAATCGTCAGCAGGCTCAGCGTAGGCACGCCGCCATGGCCGCAGACGACCAACGCAGTGGCTAAGAAGGAAAAGGCGATCGGTGCCGCGGCGGAAAAGTTTTACACATCATGCCTGGATACGGCTTTACCCGTACCCACGTTCAACGAGTACATGCGATTTGTCATCCAGAAGAAGGTATCGGAAGGGTGTGAGCAGTGGCTGCCCGCGGATTTTGAGTTCTACAAGGGCAAGGACTACCACTATGAGACGAAGATCGGGCCGGGCAAGAAGACCGCAGTCAACCTGATGGTCAGCCTGGTCATGAACATGATGAAAGACATGGGGCCGGGCAATGTGCAGTGGCCCCCCAAACTGAAGGAGGCTTAAAGATGAGCAGTAAACAGGTGAATAAACAAGTGAATAAACCCGTTAAAAAGATGGGCATTGAGGGCGCAGGTCCGAAGATCATGGCCCCGGCTGCAGCGGTATTCATAATAGCGGCAATAGTGAGCTACGTGTACCGGCCTGCTTTAGACATATCGTTCGTGCCCAGAGAGCTAACACTGGCAGTAGGAGCAGTACTCGCCCTGATCGGCGTGCTGATCTGGCTGCCCGCCGTAGTGCTATTCCTGCTGGCATACCGTAAGGGTGAGATGGCGATCAAGGGGCCGTATGCCCTCATGCCGAACCCGATATACAGCTCGTGGACAGTCTTTGTTTTCCCGGGCATCGCGCTACTCCTGAACTGGTGGCTGCTACTGGCGACACCGGTGGTCATGTACGCAGCGTTCAGGATGTTTATTAAAGACGAAGAGAAACACATGCAGCAGAAGTACGGCCGCAAGTACGAAGAGTACCGGCAGAAAGTGATGTTCAATTTCCTTTAATTCTGAAGAGGGCATAGAAATGAAAGCATTAGTAGTATATGGAACAAGGAGCGGCGCCACAAAGGCGATCGCCGACGAGATAGGAAAAACCCTGACAGAGCAGGGCTATGAATCGACAGTGAAAAACGCAACCGAGACGAAAGATGTCAATGCCCGGGATTTCGACCTGTTCATCGTCGGCAGCTCGGTCTACGCCGGCATGTGGAGCGGCAAGGCAAAGGGCTTCCTGAAGAATAACCAGAAGATTCTGGCCTCTAAAAAAGTCGCGCTGTTCTCCTCGGGCCTCGCGGGTAGCGATCCAGCCCAGGCAGACGCTGCGAAGCAGAGCATCGAGAAAACCGCGTTGCAGTTCCCGGAGATAAAACCCGTTGCGCTGGCCTACTTCGGCGGCGTCGTCAACTTCGACAGCCCGAACTTTTTCGTGAGGATGATGGCGAACGCTATGAAGGCGGATTTCCAGAAGAAGGGCGTCGACACCAGCAAGCCGGTCGATGGCCGGAACTGGGAAGCTATTCACCAGTGGGCAAAAGATATTGCTGCGAAAGCACACTAATGAACGGGTAGATAAGAGAGGAGTAAGCTGTGACCACATGGAAGGAAGTTTCGGTCCCCACAAGCACCAGGGCCCAGTTCGTCGACGTGACCAGGCTGGTAGCGGAAGAACTGCAGAAAAGCAACGTTAAAACTGGCATGTGCTACGTGTACGTGCCCCACACGACCGCCGGCGTGACCATCAACGAGAACGCCGACCCGGACGTGGTCACCGATCTCCTCGTCACGCTAGAAAAGCTGGTGCCTGTCCACGGGAACTATCGCCATGCGGAGGGCAATTCCGATGCCCACCTCAAGGCTTCGATGATGGGCTTCTCCCAGCTGATCCCGGTTATCGACGGGAGGCTCGCCCTCGGCACCTGGCAGGGTATCTACTTCTGCGAGTTTGACGGGCCGCGCAAGCGAAAAATGTTGGTTGGCATAGCGGGCGAATGAGAGGAGGTATCCAGATGGAGACAGAAACAGGGCTAAATGACTTATTGAGCAGGCTGGTGCAGACGACTTTCAGAGACGCGTTGAGGGCCAGCGTCAAAGACCCTGCCATGATGGCATTCTTCCTGCGCACGCTCAAAGCCCAGAAAAAAGCATCTGAAAGGCGGCAGGCCTGCGAAAAAGAGGGATTGCATGTCCCGCCGGTCATGATCCTGAGCGTGACAGACCACTGTAACCTGCACTGCCAGGGCTGCTATTCCCAGGGCTTGCACCGTGAGGCGAAAGCCGAGATGAGCGCCGATCGCCTGGAAGCGCTCTTCGAAGAAGCAGAGGCGCTCGGTACTGCGATCATCCTGCTGGCGGGCGGCGAGCCGCTGCTGAAGCCCGGGCTGCTGGAGATCACAAAAAAGTATCCCCGGATCATTTTCCCCCTGCTTACTAACGGCACGCTGCTGGACGATCCCATCGTCACCAGCATCAAGGAACAGCGAAACGTCATCCCGATGCTGAGCATAGAGGGCTTCGAGGGAGATACCGACCTGCGCAGAGGCGCCGGCACATATGCCCGGGTGGGCAAGGCAATAGATAAGCTCCAGAAAGCAGGTGTGTTTTTCGGCGTATCCATAACGGTAACCCGGTCGAACTTCGCTACGGTAACTGCCGATGGGTTCGTCCGAGGGCTGATCGATCGCGGCTGTAAAGCGTTTTTTTATGTGGATTACAGCCCGATCAGCGAAGATTCCGAGAACTGGGTGCCAACAGCAGAGCAGCGGGCGGTCCTGGCAGGAGGCTCGTTCCGAGAGCGCTACCCTGCCACGTTCCTGAGCTTTCCCGGCGAGGAAAAAGCCTTTGGCGGCTGCCTGTCGTCTGGCCGGGGCTTCGTACATGTCAGCGCTTCGGGAGACCTGGAACCGTGTCCGTTCGCGCCGTACTCGGATACCAGTCTGCAACAGATGTCTTTTAAGGATGCCCTCAGATCAAAGTTCCTGGAACGCATAAGGGATAACCATACCGAGCTCCTTGAAGCCGACGGCGGCTGCGCCATCTGGAAAAAGAGGGACTGGACGCAGCAGATGCTGGCTGGCCGCTGAGATATGTGAGTGAACGTTAACTTTTTATATGTGGACATTCTATAAGCAAATATGTTAGTTAACGTTAACTAACATAATTACAGGAGAAGAGAGGAAATGAAAATGTCCATACTAACAATGCTAATACTCGCAGTAATCGCCATCGTGCTGATCGCCATCGCATGCCTGGTCGTAAGTGGAGGCATCATATGCTCCGGCCTGACAGGCAAGCTGGCGACAGGCGCCGAATCGATCAGTCCCGCCGGGGCAACCGCAGGAACGGCGCTGGTCATCTATGACCCGGGCGTTACCGGGGCGGCGAAGAAGGCTGCGACAGACATCGCAGGCGACCTGAAGGCAAAGGGATACGCTGTTGAGCTGGCAGGCGTCAGCAGCCAGGCGGCAGCCAGCACGACAGGCTACGACGTCATCATCGTAGGAGGGCCCTGCTACTTCGGGAAGGCCACCAACTCAATCGAGGCGTACCTCAAGGGGCTGAAGCTGGATAATAAAACAAAATTTGGCGTCTTCGCGACCACCGGCACTAACGACTTCGTGGCCAGTGATCTGGCTTCGCTGGAACAGCAGGTGACGGCGCTCCAGGGCGAGCACAGGGCGACCATCAGGATGATCGGGGACCGTGATGCGGACAGCGCGGCACGGAGCTGTAGAGACCTGGTCGCAGCGCTGGGGTGAGGGCCATGAAGATACTGGCTGTCATAGGCAGCCCCCGCAAGAGCGGGAACACGTACCAGGTCACCAGACAGGTCGAGGAGAGGATGAAGCAGCTGGGAGCCGTGGAGACACGCCGGCCGGCAAGGTGGAGTATATACCTTCGGCCGTCACATACCTACAGGATAAGAGAAATATGAGTCTGCTCTACGTACTTAAACCTCACAAGGACCGGGTCCTGGGCCCGGTGAGCCGCAGCCTGCACAGGGCAGGTGTGACACCCAACATGGTGACGGCGGCCGGGCTAATCCTATCAGTAGCCGCGGCATTGTTAGCCGCTTCTGGCCAGCTCTACGCAGGCCTCGCTGTGTTCTTTTTCAGCGCCTGCCTGGACGCGGTAGACGGCTCGCTGGCCCGGTCGTGCGGCGGCAGTTCCGAGTTCGGCCGGTACTTTGACAGCATCTGTGACAGACTTTCCGAACTCGCCTTCGTAGCAGGTGCGGTCGTCGGGGGTGCCCCGGCGACTGCATGCATCGTCATAGGGGGCTCCTGCCTACTTCTGGCGACGAGGATATTCAACCACAGCAGAGGCTGGAGCTCAGACGCATCGATGTTCGGACGGCCCGAAAGGCTGGCATTATTGATAGCAGGGCTGCTGGCAGCGGCGCCATACGATCTGGCGCTATTTGCGATCGCCGGCCTGCTGTGCGTGGTTTCCTCGGCCCAGGCACTGGCGTCAGGTATACGTAACAACAGAGAACAAGATAAGGGTCGGATCAAGGAGCAGGTGGTACAATGAAGGAGAAGACCGCGGGTGAGAAAAAGCGGATCGGCAGGCCGGCCAGAGTGCCGGGAGAGAAGCCCACCAAGGAGAAGATCTTCGACGTGGCCGTCGACATGTTCGCCGAGAACGGCTACGACCGGACCTCAGTCAGGGACATCGCCCGCGCCGTGGGCATCGCCGAGAGCGCAGTCTACCGGCACTACGCCTCCAAAGAAGCGATCCTGCAGTCGATCTTCGGGTACATGGAAGCCGAGATCTTTGCCCCCCTGCCCCCGGCCCCGGATACAGACGCACATGCAACGGACTCGATCTTCAGAGACCTGCTCGCAGGATTACCTCACTACATGGCAGCCAATCCACTCATACTGAAGATCGCCCACATCATGTTCACCGAGATGTATCACAACGACCAGATCCGCGACTACATGCAGCGAGAGTACATCGAAAAGGGTGACATAGCTCTGGAAGATATCTTTAGGGAGCAGATGAAGGCGGGAAAGATCAAGCGGTGCGATGCCCGGGCGCTGGCCAGGCTTTTCAACGCCTACAGGTTTGCCTGGTGCTTCAGCGCGTTTGCCATAGACTATGGCAAACCGTTAGACGTCGACACGATGAAAGAAGAGCTGGAACTCCAGATCAGGCTGTTCGACGACCTCCTGGAGCCCTGAGGCTGACGGCACCAGGCAAGGCCGTTTTTTTACTTTGAAGATATCTCTTTATATAAGGGGCACCAACTTAATAAGTAAGTAAACATTTACATACTTATATGGCCAGAGGCATCGACATGGAGGGCAAAGCGAGGAAGACGGGCAGGCCGGCCAGGATTTCCGGCGAGAAAAGCACTAGAGAGAAGATTTTTGACGCGGCGGTAGAGCTGTTCGCGCAGCGTGGCTTCGACGGAGTTTCCATCCGGGATATCAGCCAGTCGGTGGGCATTACGGAAGGCGCAGTCTACCGGCATTATTCGAGTAAGGACGCGATTCTCGATGCGATCTTCGCGTACGTGGAAGCCCGGATATACCAGAAGCCGCCTGAAGGAAGCCTTGACGCCCTGGCAGACGCCTGCTCGCTCCGAGAAGTCCTCGAGGGCATGCCAGAGAGTATGATCACTGATCCGCAGGTTACCCGGATCACTCGCATCATGCTCATCGAGATGTACCACAACAAGAAGATCAGGGACTACGTACAGAGGGAACTATTCGAGAGGCCGGTCGACGAGACGGAAGTCCTGTTCAGGAAGCTGCTGGAGAGGGGCAAGATGCGGCCGTGCGACCCCCGGGCAATGGCGACCCAGTTCATCGCGTACCTGATCTACTGGTACTTCGAGGCATTCATATTCAGCGATGGTAAGCCACAAGAGGTCGAAAGCTACAAAGGTGCTGCGCTGGCCCAGGTCCGGTCTTTCGCAGAAATGCTGGAGCCGGGGAGGGTGTGAGATGAACCGGCCGAAGCTTCCGGACAAGCACGACCTCAGGCTCGCGTACCTGAGTTCGCTTGTCATCGCCGGTGTCGTAGCAATCACCTCTGTCTCAGGCATTCTGTTCTGGAGCCGCATCTACCCTACGTCACAGGCGGTAAATACCGTTGGGTCTGACACGTTCAATCTCATTGTCATACTACAGATCTTGCTGGCGTCGATGTGGCTGGCACGGCGAGACAGCCTCATCGGCCTGCTCATCTGGCCTGGAGCACTCTTCTACGTGCTGTATATCTTCGCATTCTATATCATCGACCTCCCGATCACAGTACTCTTCCTGCCCTACGCCCTGGTGATCGTGTTAAGCGCCTACACACTTATCGCCCTGACCGCCAGCCTGGATGGACATGAAATCGGACAGCGTCTCGCCGGCAGAGTGCCCCCGAGAGCTTCCGGAGGTATGCTAGTAGGCCTTGCCACTTTGTTCGTCGTACTGGACCTGGCTATGCTCGTCTCGGCGCTGGCCGGCGGTACAATGGTAGATCCGACCAGGCGGGTAGCTTGGACCATCGATCTCATCATCGAATGCCCGGCGCTGCTCCTCGGCGGCATCCTGCTGTGGCAGCGCAATAAACTAGGGTATGCGGTCGGTGCAGGCCTGCTCCTGCAGATCAGTGCGCTCATCATCGGGGTACCTATCAGCGCAGTGCTTGGAGCCATGCTGACCGGCATGCAGGGAGACATGAGCACCATTGTACTGCTGCCGATCGGAGCCTTACCTGCCGCGCTCCTCGCGATTTTTGTCCGGGCAGCGAGGCAAGCGCAGGCTAAAAAGAACGACTCGCTCAAACCTGCGGGGGCTTAAAGAGTGAGCACCGAGATCTACTATTTTTCTGGCACGGGCAACTCGCTGGCAGTGGCCAGAGACATCGCTGGCAAGCTGAACGGGAAACTGATCTCCATCCCTTCCGTGATCGGCCGGGAGAGCATCAGAACCGATTCGGACGTGATCGGGATCGTCTTCCCAGTCTACTACGTGGGGCTGAGATACCTGCCGCTGATCGTCCAGCGATTTACTGAAAAGCTGGAGAACCTCAATGGGAAGTATATATTTGCCGTTTGTACATATGGTGGTGGCTCAGGTTGGACGCTCAAGCTACTGGATGAGCTACTCAGGTTACGAGATGGCAGGCTCGCCGCAGGCTTCGGAGTCCCGATGCCCCAGAACGCCTTCGACAAGCCGTTCGAGAACCGGGAGAAACTTTGCCGTGAGTGGAAAGAGAAGAAGCTGGGCCAGATCTTAGAAGCGGTGAACGCCAGGCGAGAAAACCGGCTAGAGACTGATCCGCTCCTATTTAAGATCGTTATCGACCTGCTGGTCGGGGCGATGAACGTACCCAGGCTCAGGCCACATTTCATCAAGAAGATATACCAGGAGGCAGGAGGCCACAGCCTAGATCGCCCGTTTGCCGAAGTCATGCTATCGCTGGATAAGAGTTATCAAGCAGACAACCGATGCAAAGGCTGCGGAATTTGCCCAAAAGTATGCCCTGTCGCAAACATACAAATGGCAGACGGCAAGCCAGTCTGGCTACACCACTGCGAGAACTGCCTGGCCTGCCTGAACTGGTGTCCCCAGAAAGCGATCCACGGCTATGCAGAGCTGCCGAACCAGAGGCGGTACCACCACCCGGATGTACAACTTGGGGATATTATGAGGAAGGATGAATTTCCTCGGGCGTGAGATGAACCAGCCCCCATACGTGGTGACATACAGGATCGTGAGCAAGCTGCCAGCGGAGTTGAGAGATCAATTGCCCGGTCGGATCAGGTGGCTAAGTTGATCTAAAAACACGATCATGAAAAGGGGTATTTTCAAGCAGAGGCAATGAAAAATTAGCGGCTGGCCCCGAGTATGTCGAAAATACCGCTACGTACATCCTAAAACTCCCGGCTTTTCAAGAAACGCTGCTGTGTTTAATAATACGGAATTTGTGCTCTTGAATCAAGGCTTTGCATGGGCATGACTCAGCAACTCGATAAAACAAAAAAAGCTAACAAACGTTAGCTTTATATACTTTAGAGATATTGTACCGATCAATAAGATAACAAATGTTAGCTTTTTGGTGATAACAATGGCAAACTCGCGCAGCATCGTAGTAGCATATTATTCCATGGATGGGCACACCGAGAAAGTAGCTGGTTCACTGGCCGAACTGCTGGGCGCCCGGCTGGTCAGGATCGAGCCTCTGATAGTAGAAGGCCGGGCAACCCAGGCGATGAAGGCAGCCCTCGGCCTCAAATCCGCCATCAGGCCTTGTCAGACTGACCTCTCCGACGTGGATTTTCTGGTGGTCGCCTGCCCAGTATGGGCGAAGAAGATGCCCCCTTACGTGAACAGGTACCTCACTATGGTGAAGAACGCCTCAGGAAAGCGGTTTTCCGTCCTGGCGGAGATGAAGTCCTCTGGCGCGGAAGATACAATAGCCCAGGTCCGGAAAGCGCTGGAGAAGAAAGACATGAAATTCGTCTCATCGACGTTCACGCTCCAGGATGAGGTGGAAGCTGGCCGTTTCGGCGATAAGGTCGCGGCCTTTGCGGACGGCATTATCAGGGCAAACTGAGAGGAGGTAGTGGCGCATGACTGAGAAGCAGGTGAGAAAAACCGGCAGGCCGGTAAAGGCTCCGGGCGAGAAGAGCACGAAGGAAAAGATCTTCGACATTGCAGTCGATCTCTTCGCGGAGCGAGGCTACGACGGGGTATCCATACGGGACATCGCCAGGGCCGTGGACATTAAAGAGAGCTCCGTGTACAAGCACTATGCCAGCAAAGAGGCGATCCTCGACTCGATCTTCGAGTATATGCGAGGCCGTCTCTACAGCCAGTCCGTCCCCGAAGATTACGAGGCCTTTGTAGATTCCCTGCCGGTGGATGCAATACTGGCCAACGGCCTGGTCCAGCTATCTTCGCTCATGGCCGACCCCCGCATGATCAAGATCATGCGCATCATCACCATCGAGATGTACCACAACGAGGCAATCAGGCAATTCTTTAAGGAGCAGATGTTTGAGAGGCCGGTCGACGAGCTAGCTACTCTGTTCGCGACGCTGGAGGAGAAAGGGAAGATTAAAAAGCTGGACCCCACGGCGCTGGCTACCGCGTACTTCTCGTTCTCGGTGTACATGTACTTCGACACATTCATGGTCCGCTACGGCGAGCCGCTTGACTTCGGGCGCATCGAGCAAAAAGCCAGAGCCCAGATGAAGTTGTTCGTAGAGATGATCAGGCTATAGGAGGCTTAACAATGAAGATACTCGCCATTATAGGCAGCGCCCGGAAGGGCAACACTTACCGCGCTGTACAGCGCATAGAAGAGACAATGAAGAAACACAGGGACGTGGACTTCGAGTACCTGCACCTGAAAGATGCAAAGCTGGAAACTTGCAGAGGCTGTACTGCCTGTATCCTCAGGGGAGAGGAAAAGTGCCCTCTGAAGGATGCCAGGGCTGATATCGAAGCGAAGATACTCTCTGCCGAAGGCGTGATCTTCGCGTCGCCGAACTATGCCAGCAACGTCAGCGGCCTGATGAAGAACCTCATCGACCGGATCGCCTATGCCGGCCACAGGGCGAGGTTCTTTGAGCAGCAGGCGCTATACATCGTCACGAGTGCCGGCCCCGGCGGCATGAAAGAGTGCATGGCGGCCATGTCCGGCCCCTTGTCCAGCTTCGGGTTCAGAACGGCGGGCAAGCTCGCCCTGATGACTCCGCCGTTCAAGCTGCCGCAGAAGTATGCCGATAAGAACGATCGGGAAATAGAGGCAGCTGCACTGCAGTTTTACGATGCCGTTAAGAACAAAGGCCCTGTGACGCCATCCCTGATGGAGGTAGTCGGGTTCAGGTCAATCCAGACAATGGGCAGCGAGTTCAAGGCGTTGTACGAGACCGTCTATCCAGCCGATTTCCAGTACTGGACGGAGAAGGGCTGGATGGATCAGAGCAAGTACTACTATACAAATGTGAAGATAGGAGTCATGAAAAAGATAATGGCCAAAGTCATCGTAGCCCTGATCATGGTACACCTCAAGAGAACCCTGTTCTCGGAGGCTAAACAGGTGAAAGGTATCCGGTCAGAAGAGCAAACGATGAACGCAGTCCGGGAGGCATCTCAATGAGCCTGTTCAATACGCTCATCGAGCCATACAAAAACCACAGGCTGGAAAAGTTCAACCGCCTTGAAAAATCGCTGGGCGACGTGGAAGGATCGGTCAAGGCTTCCCCGCTTTCGCCGGAAAAAGGCCAGGCAGACAAGCTCAAGGTCACGCTTCACGAGTTGCCCATGCAGTTGTCAATCGCGAAAAAGATCGACCAGAGCTTGCTAAAGGCACGAGACGGTCGGACAGAGAGAAAGCGTCAGATGGAACCGGCCGAGCTAAAAGTCTTTGAAGATATGGCAAAATCGCTTGGCATCGCTGCCATAGGCTATACAGCAGTATCCCAGGAAGCTATTTTCAAGGACAGAGCGGTGCTTTATAGATATGCCATCGTACTGACTATGGAGATGGACAAGGCTGCGGTGGACAGTGCCCCGTCGCCTACTGCCCAGCGAGAAGGGATCGAGACCTATGACCGGTTGGGGAAGATCACCAGCGATCTCACCGAATATCTGCGGAACCAGGGGTTTGCTGCACATGCAGGCCATCCGGCAAACGGGGTCGTGCTATATCCGAAGCTGGCTCAGAAAGCGGGCCTCGGCCGCAAAGGCCGCCATGGTTTAATCATAACACCGGAGTTCGGCCCGAGGGCCAGGCTTGCGGCGATATTTACCAGCATAGAAAACCTCCCGCTCACCGACAGCGAAGAGCTTGCCTGGATAGAGAACTTCTGCGCGAAGTGCGGCAACTGCATCAAGTCCTGTCCGGAAAAGGCCATACTGGAAAAGCCCCTGTTGCGAGAGGGCGGTACGGTGACCCATATAATGAAAGACAAATGCATCGGCTGCACCGTGTGCATGAAGGCATGTTCCTTCAACAGGCGGGGATATGAGCATATCAAAAAAGCCGTAGCCGGAAAAGTAGACAGTTCATAAGCCTTTTTCACCGGCAGTCTTGGCCACGCGCCCCATACGCCGGGCACCTGCCGGGGTTTTCTGCCTACCCGGGCAAAGCCCGAGAGCAACGACTTTTTATAACTTCCATTTAAAACTCTGATATAGATGAAGCCAGTTAAGGTTAACGGGCCCAATATAACCGATCCGGACATATCTGCCATTATCGCAGAGTACGTGCTTGATCGAAGTGTAGGGCTAAAACCGCCTTTTAAGGTTACCTTTGACCCGGCATGCAACTTTTGCAAGAGAAACCGCCAGATGATGCTGGTCGATGAGGAGTACGAGCACCCGGAGCCGACTTTCATCAAGCGCCTGCCAGTCAGCGTGGCAGCGCTTAGCTATGATCAGATATACCCGGGTCGCTCTGTAGTGGTCCTCCGCGACCACGTAACTGATCTGAACGCATTTATGAAAGACCGCATGCTGCTATACCTGGCGTTTATGGAAGACGTGACTGTTACTATCGACGGCATCAATGCCGCGTGCAGCCCGGACCGCATGAACTACGCTATCTACATGAACCAGAACGAGCACCTGCACATACACCTGATTCCGAGGTATAAAACGGAAGGAGAGGCCTTTCACGGCCCGCCACCGTTCCGGGGAGTAAACAGGATGATGCCGGATTACGACTATCGTTCGCTGGCCATGAGAATTCGCAGAAGTATGAAGTCCGTGCCATCTACGTTAAGCCACTACTGCGAAAAGCTGATCAACGACGGGCTGCCACCATAGGTGTCTGAGAACGAAGATGGCAGGATAAGGCCGGAAATGAAAGTGGAAAAATTATTCACTTTCATAGTAAAGTTTCGGGGGCGGGAAGAGGTCGGGGTAGTCCCGGGCGATCTTATCCGGGTCTGCCTGGATGTTGCGTAGCGCTTTTAGCGCAGCGGCGCACTCTTTCGGGTCTTGTGTCTGCTTCACCCGGTCCACGATGGAGCAGGTTCCCTTTTCCGAGTAAGCCCGGCAGGTCTGGTCGCACAGCTGCTCTTTTTCGAAGAAGCATTTTTTGATGGAGACCTTTTCGACGTTTGTGCGGCCGAAGAACCTCTTTAGAAACCGGAACATAGAAACCCTCGCTAATTGGTCATGAGCTTGACGTAGATATCTTCTAGCGCAGACTGGCGGACCGACAGGTCTACCAGCGCCCAGTTGTTGTCGGAGATGGTCCGCAACAGGGCGGCGATCTCACCGATATCTGCCGTCTTGTATACGTAGTTGCCGTCGCTCTTTGCATAGTCTAGCGGCTGGTCGGACTTAAAGATCACCTGGTACTCTCGGCTGCCCAGGCTCTTGCGGATCGCGTCCATGTTGTCACAGACCAGTAGCTTACCATTTTTCATGATTGCCACCCGATCGCATATATATTCGATGTGGAACAGGTTGTGGGCGCTGAGCACGATCGTCTTGCCGCTATCGCGTAACTGCTTAAGGTAGTCGATGATGAAGAAAGATGTCAACGGGTCGAGGCCTGAGTTGGGCTCGTCCAGGATTAAGAGTGATGGGTCGTGGAGCAGAGACCTGGCAATGGCGACCTTCCTCTTCATGCCTTTGGATAATTCCCCGGTAAGCTTCTTCTGGTCCTCAAGCTTCAGCGAACCTAGTAACAGGTTGATGCGCTCTTTGGCCTTTTTCGAGGGCATCCCATACAGCTCGGAGAAGAACAGCAGGTACTCAGCCACGGTCATGTTCTCATACAGGGGACTCTCCTCCGGGAGATAGCCAATCTGGCTCTTGACAAAAGTACTGTCCCGAGCCATATCCCTCCCCATAATCTCAACTGTTCCCGCCGTAGGCGCCACCAGGCCCACCATCATCTTGAGTGCGGTGCTTTTGCCCGCGCCGTTATGGCCGATGATGCCGAGAATTTCGCCCTGCCTGACCTCCAGGTTCAGATCGCTGACTGCGGCAAAATGTTTATATAATTTCGTAACCCCTGTCAGTTTAATCATTAACTTTCCATTAAGTAGAATAATTTATAATCTTTTCGCGCCGGGACGATTGAGGAGCCGATGAAAAACATACTGATCATCGCAAGAAGAGAAGTACAGCGTTTTACCACGCGTTTTCGCGGGGGATCACGAGCCCTGATTCTAATCATCCTCGCAGCATCGCTTCTGGTCTCATACTTCGTCGCCCAGGGTGGGCTGTCGCTGAGCAAAGGCATGTACACGGTCGGGGTATCCCCAGATGTGCCTGTCATAGAGGACGGCCGGTTCAACGTAGTCTTGATGGATAACTTCACCGGTTACCAGCGTATTCGCGACCAGTCCATCGATGCCTACGTAGACATATCCACGGTGACAGGCAGGAACGACTGGCGCTCGAGGTATGCGATGGGCGCGCTGAAACAGTACCTGGAGAAGCAGGAACTGAGCAGGATCACAGAGCAGTACGACATTGATCGGGCGTACCCCCTGCGTATCGAGACGCATTACCTCAACGTCAGCGAAACAACTACTACGCCGGGAGAGTCCCTTTCGGACCTCGTCTACCCGGTGCCGGCTCAGGCAACCGATACACCCCAGCCGACAATGGGGCCCGGGGTCCCCACAGCCACTGCACAGGCTACCGCTTCAGGCAGTAGTACAGACGCTGCGGTGAAGGAGCAACTCGCCAATGCCATAAACGGGACACAGCCGAAGTTCAAGGCAGAGTTCGTCTCGGATAAAGAGATCATCGTACCATCCCTGATGAACCCGCCCGTACCCCTGTCACAGGTAATCCTCGCATTCCTGTACATCGTGCCGATCTTCTTTATCAGCGTCTTCTTTACCAGCAGCTTTATGGATGAGAAGATCAACCGCAAGCTGAACATCCTCATGTCCGCGCCGGTATCGGCATTCGACATCATCGTGGGTAAGATGTTGCCGTATCTGGCCTTCTCACTGATAGTGATCGTCGGAGTCACGCTAATTTTGAAAGGTAACCTGTTGCTGTCCCTGGCGATATTCACGCCCATCATACTGTTCATCTTCGCCATCTACCTCATGGTCGCACTGTTTTACCGGACGTACAAAGATCAGACCTTCTTCTCGATGGCGGCCATCACATTCATCACCGGATATCTGGTGTTCCCCGCCCTGTTCGCCGGAGTAAACAACCTTAGCTACATCTCGCCGCTGACCCTCGCCGTCCAGATGTACCGGGGCGAGAGCTTCGGCCTCATGGAATACGCGTTTTCGACGATCCCCATGTACCTGGTGTTCCTGACGGCCATGTACGTAGGCGTACGAATATTCAACGAAGAATACCTGCTTGGCTACGGGCCGCTATACCGGAAGGCCGGCGATGCGATTTACCTGGCGATCAACCAGAAGCACTTGTTCCTCTCCATCGCTTTCCTCAGCCTGCTCCTGATCCCGGCAGTGTTCATGGTTCAGCTCATATTCCTGACGCTGGCCACCAACATCCAGTCAATATTCCTGATGTTCATCGCACTCCTGTTCGTCAGCGCCCTGGTCGAGGAGATCGCCAAATCCGCCGGCATCGTGATGCTGCTGGATAACAAAATCGTGAGGTCGTACAAAGAAGTACTGGCGCTGTCATTCATCTCCGCCATCGGATTCCTGATCGGAGAAAAAGCACTGATGTTCCTGTCGCTCGGCGTCATGTCTAACGATCTCCTCGCGGCGGCAATGGCCGATTCCGGCCTGCTGCTGATCCCCCTGGTCGCCCACTTCGCGTTCACGGCGATCGTGTGCGTCTCCACGAGAAAGCTTGGCACCAGATGGTACTTTTTGGCCATACTCGTGGGAACCCTGGTCCACACGCTCTATAACGTATATAACCTGAGAGCAGCGGGGGTGTTCTGATGGGCGCGTTCTGGGCCATCTTCGAAAAGGAGATCCGGGCCATCGGTAAGGAGAAGACCATCGTACTGGCGATAGTGATCCAGCTCATCATCGCCTCGCTATCCTCAGTCATCCTGATTGGCCTTATGTCGTTCTACGACCCGAGCACCATCGGGCAGAACACCAACATACACCTGAAGATCGGGATCCTGGGAGACGGCAACAGCCCGCTGGTCAACAATCTCGAACGGGCTCACATGGTCACCACGTATTACCACAACCCCAATGAAGCGCAGCAGGATTTCACCGAAGGTAAGCTCGACGCGGTGATCTACATTCCGAGAGATACCGACGGAGTCACCGAGATGAAGCTGTTTATCCCCCAGTCAGACTCCAGAGCCACAGTCATCCTCATGGTACTCAAGGAGCCCCTCAAAAAATACGAAAACCAGCTGCGCATCGATAACGGCGTTGAAGTCAAATACGCGAACCTCAGCGGCTCATCCAGCACCACCTACGAGTTCCTGTTCTCGTTCATCGTGCCCATGCTCATGCTGTTCCCCGCATTCATAGCCGGAAGCATCGTGATCGACACCCTCTCCGAAGAGTTCGAAAATAAAACCATAGAGACACTGCTATCCACACCAGTAAGGCTAAGCGACATGATCGGAGGCAAACTGGCTGCATCAGTATTCATCGCCGTCATACAGTGCGTCCTATGGGTGATCCTCCTGTCATTTAACCGCATCTACATCCAGAACGCAGTCCTAGTACTGACCATGGCCGGCCTCCTCGCCGCCTTTGTAGCCACAGGCTCCGCGCTGATCGCCCTGTACTTCAAAGACAGAGAACGATCACAATTCGTCTACTCCATCATGATCATCACCATCGCCAGCCTGAGCTACCTGATCGAACCATCCCCCATCGGCCTCATCACCAGGCTCGCCACCGGCGCACCCGGCGTAGGCATCCTCAACGTGGTTATCTATGTTATACCGCTAATTGTGCTGCTAGCGGTGATATTCCTCAACACAAAACGACTCGCCGCGCTCAAGGCTTGAGTTGAATTATTAACCACAAAGTTCACAAAGACTTACACAGAGACACAGAGACGTTTCAACCACAGAGAACACAAAGAC
>CAZJRS010000066.1:0-21221 GCA_964548585.1 uncultured Methanocella sp.
AAGGCTTTCGGACCAGGAGTCGGCGTAACGGTCGGATTACCGACTGTTGTCGTGTTATTCCACCTCGGGTCAATTACAGTGTATCCGCCATTACCATCGTAGGTGATGACCGCGTCCGGTGAGTAGATCAGCTGGTAGTCGTGGTTGTAGAAGTCCTGGGCGGCACTCCGGTCAATTGATCGGTCACCGTTAGACGAGGCCGGTGTGACAGACTGCTTACTCACGGAAATCTGAGCAGTCGTCTCGCCGCTTTTGCCGGCATCATTGCTGACAACCAGCTTCACGTTGTAGGTACCAGCTGCAGCGTAGGTGTTAGTCACTGCGATACCCGATCCGGTTTTGCCGTCACCGAAGTCCCAGTCAAACACCGTGGCACCATTCGTACCGCTACCCACAAAGCTCACGGTCAACGAGTCCTCACCGCCACCGGCAGTGATACTATCGATACTGGCTACCGGAGTCTCAACCACAGGCGTTGGCATTACCGTTGGAGTAACAGTCGGAGTCACCTCAGGAGTAGCCGTAGGAACCACAGTAGGAGTCACCTCAGGAGTAGCCGTAGGAACCACAGTCGGAACAACAGTCGGAACAACAGTCGGAACAACAGTCGGAGTCACCTCAGGAGTTACCGTAGGAACCACAGTCGGAACAACAGTCGGAACCACAGTCGGAACCACCTCAGGAGTAGCCGTAGGAACCACAGTCGGAGTCGGCACTATGCCGGTCACAAGGATTACCGTCGTATCAGGTACGCTGGCACCACCATGGTTACTGGCAACCAGGCTTACGGTATATGTGCCTGGATCAGTAAACGTGTGCGTCACGCTAGCGCCAGAACCCATCGAGTCGTCGCCGAAGTTCCAGTCAAACACCGTGGCACCGTTCGTACCAGTGCCGGTGAAGTCAACTTCCAGCGGAGCGTCACCGCTGATCGGGTTGACAACGGTAATTTCGGCTACCGGCGTCGGAGTCGGGGTGGGTGCCGGGGAACCTGCGGAAGTAAAGTCCAGGTCGTATAGAATGGGTACGTAGTACCCGTGGTGGTGATCAGTATCTCCGCCGTAGGCGCTCGAAATACCCCTGTTGTCAAACTTCAAGTATACCTGCCCGGGTACGCTACCGACATATACACTCCTTGAGTACAGAAGCGTCGAGTACCTCAGGAATGAGAAGGTATAGGTTTCACCGTCGGAGGACGAAATGAACAGGTAAAGGTCGTCCCACGGGTTCACGTCGTTGTGGCCGAGTAATTGCCTGCTATCGCCGTTGATTATGTAAAAGCTGACGGTGACAGGATCGTACTCGACGCTAACCTTCTTTCCGTCGACAGTGACAATACCGGTATCAGTATAGCACGATACGGTGCCAACCTTGATGCGGAACTTTGCCTCGAAGGCCCCGCTGGCCCCGGTGGCCACCGGATGTGTCGCAGTCGCCACAGTTTCCGCCCTCGCGCCTCCACTGATGGAACTGAGCCAGACGCCATCAGTGTTCCAACCATCAGCACTACTCAGCGGACCATCGGGAGTGAAGTTATCTGCGAGGGCTGAGGTGGCTGAGAGCACTAATACAGCTATCAGCATAAAAGATATGATTGCTCTCTTCATACGTGTTCTCCTTTATCGTTTATAGAACAGGGGCATGCTGCCCTTGCAATGCCTGTCGGCGAGTGTAGTATCAAGACTTGTTAAAAGAAAAAGCGGGTTATATTATATATTTTATATATTATGGTGGATAATTTGATACCCATCTCTAATTAAGTGAACATGTGCCTGGAGAACTGGGATTTATAAAACTGAAGTGATCGCCGTTAATGTGACAAAAAGCGTTTATAAACATGCGGTTAGTTCAGGTATTTACAGAATAGACAGAGAGATTAATAAGAAGCCACGGCTACAGGCAACCACGGCAATATATGATAATTCCCAAAGTAGCAATTGGCAATCGCTTAAAGCCGGTTTTCCGAAAAATCTTGAAAAGGAGCTGCAATAATAATATAATTTCCTATTTATTGCCGATTTTTCTTTTATTTTTTCTTATAATGACCGCTATATATTTTAACAATATTAATCCCCGCAAGTAATAACGTTATAATGAAAACGGTAGAGGACTATGGCATACAAATCGGTTAAGGACCTGGACGCCGTCGACATCAGGATCATCGAAAAGCTCTGCAAAGACTCCAGTGCTTCGCTGTCAGATATTGCGCAGGAACTGGGAGTTTCGGCATCGACGGTACACAAGCGTATCAACCAGATGAGAGAGAACAACATCATCGAGCGATTCACCATCCTTTTCGACCCCTCCATACTGAATCTCCGTACGATTGCATTCGTAGGTATTGAACTGGAGAGGGATGCCTTGATGGGCAAAAAGAAGGAAGAGGTGCTGGGAGTGCTTTCTGAAATTCCCTATGTGATGGAGATCCACGAAACGCTCGCTCCATTTGATCTCATACTGAAGCTGCGTACCCGAAACGTCGAAAAGCTGAGAGGCATCATCACGACTATCGCTGCCATAGATGGGGTAATGGCGACAAACACAATACTGACTACAAACCGGATTCTTGAGCGCTTTGTAGATATCCCGGGCGTGAATAACGGGGCGGTGTAGAGCAGGATAAGGCCGCATCACAGCCTGATCAGCTGAATATCCGCACTTCTGAGCCACCCCGATATACATACTGTATAGTAAATTTTATTCATTATACGCCTTTTGTGATAATTCTTTCACTTGCCGAAGAAATCTTTATATAGGTATAGTAAGCTATTAATTATGTTATCCCCATCTTAGCGATAGTGAATCTGATGAGCTCCAAGTTCAAAGGCAACCTCGATAACACGGACCTCTTTATCATTAAGAGGCTCTGTGAAGACAGTAATACTTCACTTGCCAGCATAGGTGAAGAGCTGAACGTTTCTCCATCAACCATCCATAAGCGTATCTGCCGTCTCAAGGACGGAGGTATTATCGAGCGGTTTACCATCATCTTTGACCCGGCCATACTCGAGCTCAATACGATCGCTTTCGTCGGGATCGAGCTGGAGCGCAGCGCTATGGTGGGAAAGAAGAAAGAGGAAGTCATTAACCAGTTACTGACTTTCAGAGAGGTACTGGAAATCCACGAGACCCTGGAACCGTTCGACCTGATGCTAAAGCTCCGCACCAGGGACGTGGACCTGCTCCGGGAGGTCATCGGCAACGTATCCAGCATCGAAGGTGTCATGGCCACCAATACGATCCTCACAACCCGGAAGATACTAGAAACGCCGCTCAAGTACGATGGGCTGAGAGAAGTCTGATTTTATAAAAAATAATCACGACCCTGAAGAGTCTCGCTTTAAAAACTAAAGGCACCTGGGCAGCGAAATGCCCATAGCCCTTCACCTTACATGATATCCGTAAACGCCATCTCGCGCACGGACTCCATGACGATCTTGGTCTCCATGTCGTTGATGCCGATGGGGGCCACTTTGTCACTCAGGATGCGCTTCATCTCGTCGTAGTCGCAGGTGGCAATCATGAAAGTCAGATTACGGTCACCACTGGTGTGGTACACTTGCATGATGTTCTCGACCCGCTGTAGCCTTCGGGTCACCTCGTCAAGCCCCGCCGGGTCTACTTTGCACTGGATAATGGCGTAGCAGTCGAGTCCTGCCTTTTTCTTATTTATGACGACGGTATAGCCCTTGATGACCCCGTCTTCTTCCATGATCCCGATACGATCCCTGACAGTAGATTGAGCCCGATCAATCTTCTTGGCCACTTCCTTATAGGTCATCCGCCCGTTGCGCTGCAAGATGTTCAGGATTTTTTTGTTCATCTTATCGATCTTCATAGCACCATTCCCGGCAAAATATTTTTAATTATATAATTAGATTGCTATTTCCCTATAAATAATTATCCTGTCCTCAACCGCTTACAGATTTCTCGTGGAAGTAGATAACAATTCCGGGTCTTATTATCTGAACTCAAAGTATACTCTTTCGATGCATAGCTTTATAATAGGCCTGAGATAAATCAGCTTGCTAACTATCAGCGATCTGATCGGGTGTAGTGATCATGGGTAAATACACCGTTAACACGGGGGTCGAAGGCCTGGATGAGCTACTGTGCGGGGGCTTGCCAAGGGGTTCGACGGCATTGGTGTCGGGGCCGTCAGGGGCAGGTAAGACGATACTGGCACTCCAGTACGCATTTTTCCAGGCGAGCCGGGGTGAGAAGGTCCTGTTCGTCAGCACGTGTGAGCCGCTATACAAGATCAACCGTTTTGCGTCCAGCCTCTCTTTTTATAATCTCGACCTGATCAGCGGGGGGATCAACATGGAGTTCTACGAGCCGAAAATGAAGCGGGGCTATGTGGAACTACAGGACTATTCGCTGGGACAGATGGTAGACGAGCACTACGTAGGAGACTTCTTCGAAGGAATTCAGAAGAAGGTCACGCGCAGAAGCATCGACCACCTGATCGTAGATTCGATCACATCGATCAACATGCTCATCGGGGATGAGATCGAGCGCAGGAAAAAAACACTACTCTTCAGCGCCTGGGTATCCCGCATGGGCTGTACCACCCTCCTCACTGCGGAAAACCGGGACGGAGATGGCACTGAACGGTTCCTTACGGACGTGATCATCGACCTCGGCTGCACGGAAATCAGCCCCCTCTGGTGTAATGATACGTTACAGAATACCAGGGGACGAACCATGGGCGTCACCAAGCTCAGGGGTAAAAGCCATCTCAGTGGCAGATATTTGTATAACATCAGCGCGGACGGAGTCAGGATCATTCCACCCGGCCAGAGGTCGCCCCACCGAAAAGGCGTGGCAACAGGCATACCGGACCTGGACGCCCTGACTGGTGGTTATTCGCCGGGAGAACGATGGCACTATAACGTGGACGGCCGGGAGCCCTTTGACAGCATGCTGATCCAGATGGCCGGTGAAGCTTTGAAAGCAGGGGAGGGAGTTGTGCTCTTTGCCCCCGCACTGGGCATCGTCGACGAAGAAACGCTATCGGAACGGCTTGGAGAAGATGCTAAGGATGCGTTAAAAACAGGCCGCCTGGTCATTGTAATGAGAAGCCCTGCGACTGGAAAAGCCAGGGATGGCATCGTACCCTATACAATGGAAAAGTCGGGCGGCTTCGGCAAGCTATCCACAGACATATGCTCATGCCTGAAGGGAAAAACCCAGGGCTGGAGAGCGTTCTTCGACCTGGAGGGGCTGGGAGAGGCAGGAGATGCCGCCTATGCCCGGACAGTGTTCACGGGACTTGTCGACCCCCTGTCCAGAGAAGGTGTAACCGTATCCACATTCTCCGATATCCGCTTTGGGTCGGACATCTCAGCCATCATCGATCAACATACCAGCGTGGTCGTTGACGTCTGGCACATGGACCTCTACTGGCTGCTGCGCGTCAGAAAAGCGCCGGGGGCCACCAGTTACGAGCCCCACGCCGTCAGGGTTGACGATGGGAAAATCAGTCTGATGAAGCTTTAAAATAAAATAAAAATTTAAAAGTTGTCCAGCAGGTCCCCGTTCCTCATGATCTGCTTCCCGTCGACCCACATCGAGGGATTTAGCACCAGGCAGTCCTGATGAATTGTCGCTTCCGCATCATAGTCATAGTTGCTACCAATCGCGAAGTGAACGGTCTTACCCAGCTTCTCATCCTCCAGCAGGTTGCCAGTCATCCGGGCGGCGTAGTTGATCCCGATGCCCAGTTCGCCGAGGTGTCTGCAGTTCTTCTCCTGCTCTACCATTCCCTTTTCCCGGGCCATTTCTTCACCCTTCAGTATGACGTTCAGCAGCTCGGCCGCCTCTTCGCCACCGGTGATCGAATCGACGTACCCGTCCTTGAATAAGACTTTCACAGGAGTTTTGGGTATCATGGCGTGGGGAACCAGGTCGATTGTGCCGTCAAAGACAATGACACCTTTGGTGCTTCCGACGACGGGTGAGATGAAGGTCTCTCCGGCAGGGAGGTTGCCACCCGAGCCGGGTTCGGTATAGTTACCATCATCCATCATAGCCTTGCGGCCTTCGATGGAGAAAGTAACGTCGGTACCGGCGGGCGAGGTGACGTGAACTTCTTTGCCCGAGTCCAGCACTTTTTTCAGGCGAACAGCGATCTCCTGCATGGCAGGGTAGTCCACTGCCACACAACGCTCAAACATAGCCACATTCGTGGTCGGAGACCAGAAGCCGCGAACCCGCTTATCGCCGTCCATTACTTTGTCGATGATGTGCTGGTACTTCTTACCATCCCGGCCCACATACCCGATATTCTGGCCATAGGGGTCCTTGCCAAGCTTGTGGGCGGACAGCGAAACATAGATGTCAGGCTCTGCCTTAATGGCATCGCGAACAAGCCGCTCGGCGTACGTGTAGGTCGTCTTCAGTTCCTGCACCATGATGACGGGCTTGCCGCCCAGTGCCTTGGTCTCTTCAAAGATCGCCTTCGCTATGGGGAATACTTCTCCCTCGAAGTTGGTGATGATTAGTACTTCTTCGCCTTCCCTGAGCCCCATGACGTCTCGCATGGCTACTCTTGCAGCCTCGTTAAGCGTTGCCAAAAAGAACAACTCCGTTATCGTGCAAAAAATACGTGTTTGAACCAGATATACCCTTTGACACAGAGTAGAGGTTCGCTAGGCATCTCGAAAAGCAGATGACAGTGCCGCCCGCCGGGACCCTGTCCCGGAGGCGGATTTTCTGTGGGAATTGTCCGTTTCTTCAGGCGTTGTAGACTTCCTGCACGTACTGTCTGGCCAGAGAGGACGACGAGTATTCGAGATGAGCCACGGCTATCCCTGTGTGCTCGTACATCTTCACTTCGATGGGGTGGTAACCTCTCGCCAGGTGGATCGTCGCCTGCTTCATGGCAGGGGAGTGTAGGCCGCCGTTGTCGATGACCTGTGTGCCGTCGATATTTAGCCACGAACCGTCATCGGAGGTCAGGTAGAACGTGTAGTCAGCCTCCGTGTCGACGCGCAGCGAACCCGTGAAGCGGACGCTGAACTGTTCGTCCTTGCCCAGCACGTAGGTAGGCCAGTTAGCCTTATCCGATGCATAACCGCTGGAGATCCCGTTCGGGTCTGCCAGTTTCATCTCGCTCAGCATCTCCGTACTCACGGTATTGGTCCAGGCTTCGTCGCTGTAATAGGTGGCTTTGATACCCTTGGTCCCCGTGCCCACGGCAACGCAGTTCGAGACGCTATAGGGGGAGCCGCTGCCTTTGGAGTTGGACGCGGTCAGCGTGACAGTATAGCTGCCTGGCATTGCGTAGGTGTGAGTCGGATTCGCACCGGAGCCATGTGCGCTGCCGTCGCCGAAGTCCCAGTCATAGGAAGTAGGCGAATTCGTGCCGCTGCCCTGGAAGTTCACCGTCAACGGCGCCATTCCGCTTGTCGGCGTAGCCGTGAACGAAGCCTCGGGAACAGGCAGCTGTACGTTGATCGTGGTAACTACAGGAGTGCTGTTGCCACCGGAGTTGCCGGCGACCAGCACAACCTGGTAGTTGCCCGACGTCGCGTAGGTATGACTTACGTTAGCTCCAGAGCCGTGATTGCTACCGTCGCCGAAGGTCCAGTCGAAGGAAGTAGGCGAATTCGTACCACTGCCTTTGAAGTTCACCACAAGCGGAGGTTCGCCGCTCAGAGGCGACGCGTTGATGGCAGCCACCGGAACCGGCATATTTACCGTGATCAGGACGGTGGCAGGAGCGCTGTCACCACCGGAGTTGTGGGCGATCAACGTCGCGATATAAAGACCTGGCGTACTATATACGTGAGACACGTTCGCCCCGGAACCGTGAGGACTGCCGTCGCCGAAATTCCAGTCGAAGGACGTAGGCGAGTTAGTGCAGACACTCTGGAAGTTCACGGTCATCGGTGCCGTCCCGATCTGGGAGGAGGCACTAATATAGGCCACCGGAACCTGCGATGGCGGAGATGTCGGTGTAGTCGTGGGCGACGGGCTGGGTAATGTCAGCGGCGGAAGCTGGGTGATCTGCTGCGAAGCGCCGTCGAGCTGGGTCAGCACCAGCGAATCGATCGAAGACAGCAGGACATCGTCCTTCGTGCCGCTGCCCTGGATGAACAGGCTGACCGTATGGCCGTCCGGCATGCTGAGTACATAGTTGGTGCCGGCGGTAAGGCCGGAAGCTTTCATGGTCCGGTCGAAAGATGTGTTCCACAGTTGAGCGTGGTCGCTCTGTACCCTGATGGTGATATTTTGAACCTTCTGCGAATTTATCACGTTGTTAACCGGCAGCACAGTAGTTTTGATCGTGCTCTCGGTCGTGGAGCTGAAAGACTGGGGAGAGCCGATGAGCCGGGTGGGATTGACTGCCACGATGGCCGTGGTGTTGGGATCGTTCGCGACCCGGGATGCCGTGACGGGTGGAGAAGCGATCATCGCGGTACCATCCCGCTGGGACAGCACGATCATGCCACCCTCGTAGTCGACCTGCTGATCGATGTAATAGTGGTTGTTTGCCACGTATACCAGCCGGCCCATTGGCGCCGGACCGCGGGTGTAAACCTGCATAGTGCTGTTCGAAATCAACAGATTATTGGTGTAGGCTGTGATCGAAAAGTTCCCGTATGCCGGATCAACGGTTACGGTACCGCTCGAGGAAGACGGATCGATGACTGGCAGGGCGCCACCACCCATCTCCAGCCGGGACGTGCCCATAAACCCGTTACCGGATGCCGAAGCCGCCTGCAGAGTGTCAACCTGGGATTTTAAGCCCAGCAGATCATCGATCGCATGCTGCATGTGCGCCGATTCCGCCTCTTTTTTCATGTCGGGCACATAGACCATCTTTGCGGCCGCTGCGATCGTTATGATCAGAGCCAGTATAAGAACAGCGCCGACGATGTTGGATACGGCGCTATCTGATCGACCTATACGCAAGATGACACCCCTGTATACCGGTCGCTGAAGGAAAAGTTTCCGGGAGTATGCCCGGTCGTCAGACGTTCATCCATTGTAGGTCACCTGCTTGGTAAGTGTGTTCGTATTAGATCCCTGCGCTGTCAGATTAAAAACTACGTTTTTGTGGTTCTGCTGGAGTTCCATCGAATAGCGCCACGTATACTGGGTATTGCCATACCGTGCAATGTCGCGGGGGTTCGGAGTCGGAGTACTAACCAACTGTATGTTGCGGACGCCCTGGTCATTGGTGGGCGGGGTAATCGTGGCCATTACGCCATTTGCCGATCCGGAGCCCGAATTATCCACCTGGAGCACTACGTCCATGGTATATGGGATCCATCCCGAACCTGACCCCGCCTGTACGTTAGAGATCCAGGAGTTTCCGCCGATGGTTACCTGAGGGCCCGGACTAGGAGACGGAGACGGGACAGGAGACGGCGAAGCCGAAGGAGACGGAGACGGAGACGGACCAGGAGACGGGACAGGAGACGGTGAAGCCGAAGGAGACGGGACAGGGATGGCGCTGGGTATTGTATCCACAGTGAAGTCACCTAGTACCACTTTGGTATTGCTGTCGTAAACCGTGACGCTCAGGCTATGACGGGTATCTACCCCGTAAACGTACAGGGTCTCGCCAAGGTCCCAGAGGCCATTTGCCGGGGGCTTATCCGCAGGGATCGCAGATATAAGGTTGCCGTTGATGACGACTGCGAGCTGACTGTAGGCGATCGTATCTCCGCCCATATGCTGGATTCCCATCGTGGTGTCGTTCATGGCCAGCGCGCTCATGTGTACGATCTCGGTCCGCTGTTTGGTGATCATAGAGTTGACCGTCGCGACGAGAATGACGAAGATCATCACCGTGATAACCAGCATCATCAGTTCGCCGACGATCTCGGATACCGCTTCTTCAGACTTTTCAGGAGTTTTGCCTTTCTGCGCCATAGCCCACCTAGATGAATAACATGAATATGATATACCCGATCGCGATCATAATCGCAGAGTGCTTCAGCCCGGAGTACGCGTTGCCTTCCCCCATCATGCCTGCCACAAGCCCGGAGAACAAGCCCTGGATCAGCACTGCGTGCATGAAGATCAGCTTGTACATCGGCACGTCCATTCCCCCGGCGAATGCCATTGTAGATGTTGTCGTTAGGCTACTACTCAGCTGATCTGTGACAGGTGCTGACGGCATTGCGGGCAGGAACACAGTGCTCAGGACGTACAGGATGTACAGGAATACGAAGAATGAAATGTAGATGATCGAGATGTAGAGCAGCATATTCAGGAACCGCTCCTCCCTCTCGCTCTGGCTAGCCGATGCGTCCGCAGCCGCAATTGTCAAGGTTTCCTTGATGTCGCCGCTAGATTCGCTTGCTTTTGTGATCAGCGTCACCACCCGCCGGATGGAAGCCGTGTTCACCCGGTACTCGAACCGGATCAAGGCATCCTTGGCATCCGCGCCCCACTCGATATCGGTCCAGATCTTTTTGATCTCGGAGTTGAGTACACCCAGATTGGAGTTGAGCAGCGCCTTGATGGCCATGGTCAGGGTCAGCCCGGACTCGTTGAATGAGGCGAGCCGCTTCAGGAATTCGGGTACCGCTGCGTCCATTTTTGCGATCCGGTTCGATCGTAGTTCCCAGAATACGATGAATGGCACGAGTGCAATCGCCGCAGATAACAGAAGGATATCGTCCACGTGAGATACAAGGTCATAGTAGGAATGACCGTAGTACGGATACGACAGCACGATGAAGATTATCGCAGCAACCGGCACAGTACAGTATAGTATCTGGTGCGGCTTGTTCACAAAGGCTATTGCCGGGTTATCCAGGAACCTCCGTATCCGGTACCGAAGCTCCGCATTTTTCATTATCCGGGTTGACTCCGGGCGATCTGTCTTCACCTCTTTAAACTCGTTCATCTGTTTCTTCAGCACGATCACTTTAGTGTCGCTGCTTTCCAGGCCCATGGCGATGAGCAGCCAGATGAACATGATAGAGCCTAAGGGAATCATCACGTAAACGAGGAGATCGATCTGGCTCGTATCTTGCGCCGACATCATGCCCATCGAGACCAGGATGGTGATCAGGAACAGCGGCCCGGCCACAAATGCTGTGACATAGACTTCGGCCAGCATGCCGAGCAGCTCCAGCAGGGTTTTCCGCTCCTGGGCCGCAACGATCTGGAACTGGTCTGCCCTTGACCGTAAAAATTTCGCGAGGTCGCCGCCGCTCTCCATGTGAGAGGCTGTGCTCTCGAAGAAGTTTTTCATGTGGTCCGACGGCGTGATGGCCGCCGTCTGCCGCAAGGATGTGATCAGGTCCATGCCGAGCAGGTCGACGCCTCGTACCACTGCCTGAAGCTCAATGGTCACTTCACCGTAGATGTCCCGGTGGTGATTGATGGCACGGAATATATCCAGGAGACTCATGCCGCCACTGCTCATTGCGTGCATGAAGGTCACTGCATGGGGTAGCATCTGGTTGATCGCGTTTTCCCTGACGCCGGACCTGTACCGCGGATAGTTCCTGTACATGGAATAAGCAGAGAGGAACATGACCAGGAAGGATATCCCCAGGATAAGCACTAGCAGGAACGGCTCGCTGCCGATTGCCTGCATTAGGGGGCTGGCGTCTACCGGCAAGTGCCAGGGTACGAAGGTGCCTTCCGGAGAGATGGCTTTAACCATGATCGCGGTAAGCAGGCAGATCAGTGAAACAGATAGCGCGCCCATGGTGCTGACGAACAGCATACGGGATACGTAGATATCCAGCGGTACTGCGATATTGGCTTTCCGCAGGTTCTGTTCCAGGTCAAAGTAGCCAGAGCGGTTCTTGCGGGCATACCTGCCAAACAGCCGGTATGCAATAAAGTCAAGGGGGTTAGGGGCGCTGACCATCGGGCTACCTTCTGACTCCCTCTTCGATGATTCCGACAAACGTATCGTCCTTGATCATCTCCATGACCTGTTCCGGCATCAGGCAATAAGAATTGATAGCTGCGGTGACTTTCCGGTAGTCGCGGATACCATTGTTTTGCAGATAATCGAGTACTTGAGACCGGTTATCGATCTCGCGATCGAGACGGTTGCGATCCCATCCGCGTCGGGCCATAATGTCGGCCATCACGACCGAGTCACCCATGGTCTCATAGGTATCGTCTACCGAGTTCCACCGGTAAAGTTCGTTGATCCGGAGGTTGTTCGTCCGGGGATCGACACCGGTGATCTCCACGATAGACTTGTTTCGGCGGAGCTTCTTCCCGTCGATGAACACCAGTTCCTGAATACAGACGATGTTGAGGGATGTTAGCATCATGTTAGGGATATTGATCGGCTCGTTGAGAAGACGGTTGACGACTGCCTGGATGGAGCCTGCGTGCATGGTCGAGTAGGTGGTGTGGCCCGTGTTCATTGCCTGGAAGAGCGTCAGCGCTTCCTTGCCACGTACCTCACCTACGATAATATATTCGGGACGCTGTCGCAAGGCAGCACGAAGCAAGTCGTACATCTCGATCTCCACCGAGTTACCCTGGAGCTGAGACTCGCGCGTCAGGCCTGCGATCCAGTTGCTGTGGTGGAGCGTCAACTCTCGGGTATCCTCGATGGAGATCACCTTGGAGTTCTGCGGAATGAACAGTGAGACAGCATTGAGGGACGAAGTTTTACCAGACGCGGTACCGCCTGCGAATAACAGGTTCCGGTTGTTCTCGATGGCCAGCCAGATGTACGCAAGGATCTCCCGGGACATAGTGTTGTAGTTCAGGATATCGATGGGCGTAAACGGATCTGCCCGGAACCGCCGGATCGTAAAAGAGCTGCCCCGTGTAGTGATCTCCCGGCCCAGCGTGGCTTCGATACGGGAGCCGTTAGGCAGGGTGGCACTTACGATAGGCATGGCGACAGAGATGTGCCGGCCGCCCCGCTGTGCCAGCCGGACTACCATAGAGTTCAGTTCCTCCTCGCTGAACAGGATGTTGGTCCTGATATTCTGGTATTTCTGGTGGAAAAGAAAGATAGGTATCTTTACCCCGTTACAGGATATATCTTCGATCAGGCTGTCGTGCATCAAGGCATCGATCTTGCCGTAGCCCAGGTAGTTCCGCTCGAGGTAGTATTGAATCCGGTCCCGGGAAGCACCGTCCAGCTTGATACCGTAGATGCTCAGCAAAGTATCGCACCTCGACCGAAGGAGAATTGAGCGGTTGGTTGTCTCTTTACTCAGATCGCTCCGAAGCAGAATGTCCCGGAGATCGCTGTACAGGCGTTCCAGCAGCTCGGCCTCGAACTCCGACAGCGCGGGCTCGCTGATATTGTAGGAATATTCCTTCAGCCTGGTATCATAGATGATGGATGCTGCGGAGAACGGCTCCTTCAGCCAGTAACGTTCCACTTCCTCCAGACCTTCGATAGTCAGTAAGGCTTTAGGAGGCATCGCAGTCGCCTCGTCCGGGCATACCAGCAGCTCCGGGCTACCTGCGAGAGGCATCTTTTTAAGCCGGCACTCGGCGTCATCCACCTTCGGATCTCCGGCTGTGGCAGGTACATCGACTTCTCCAGGAGAGAGAAGGGAAAGCACTGATGAAATAATCCGCGTCATAACAATACCGCTACCGGTAGGTCACCCACCTATCGTAGTTAAACTAAATCAAGTCTAATTTCATGTATTATAACCTTTGTCATAGAATTTGCCTGTAATTAACTAATCGAAAGAAGATTCAAGCCCCATATGCAAATCGGAGGCTTTAAATGTTACATTTTTGTAATTATCCGTGGGTAACAATAAGGTTAAATCAATCAGACTATAGATATATGCCAAGGTAGTGAAAAAAGGATTGAATCGCAAAGCAAGCTCTGTACGGAGTTTACGGGCATTGAAGATAATTCGCGAAACAGCAACGAGGTAAACTCATGGAAACCAAGATGACTAAGATACCGACTGGCATTCCCTCATTTGATCCGGTGATAAAAGGCGGATTCCCTGCAGGAGCATTTGTTCTCCTCCTGGGAGAAGTGGGAGCCGGAAGTCAGGAGTTCGTATATACCTCCGCGCTTATGCTCTCAAAAATGAAAAGAGAAAATGTGAAGCTAAAGCCGGAAATGAAGCTCCCCGAGAAAATCGTGTACATATCGTTTACCAAGTCGAGGGAGAACGTTATTCAGAGCTTTGCCACCATGAAGGTAGGCGCTTCGGAGCTGGAAGACGTCCTGACGTTTGTGGACCTGTCCGCTACGTATTTCGCGAGAACCCAGGTACCGAGCCACTGGACGACCAGCAGTACGGAAGCTCTGAACGCATTCAAATCAGGGCAGAAGAATAAATCCCTGTTCGACTCACTCATTGAGACGCTGGACACATATGCGCCAAACAACCTCGTGATTATCGATTCTCTGACGGATTTACTGCGCAGTGCGGTAGCCGATAAAGTGTCGTGGGCGGACTTCGTGTCGCTCCTGAAAGGTATCGAACGCATGTCGAAGCAGTGGAACTCGACCATATATGCACTGCTGACATCCAGGATCTTCGACCAGAGTAACGAAGAGGAAGTTTCGGACTGCACAGACGGCGTACTCGTCTTCAACTGGGAAGCCACCGGAGCAAACCAGCGCCAGCGGATGATGTATATTAAAAAATTTCGCGGGCTGTTGCCCTACCTCGAGGAGGATAACGTGGTACGCTTCGAGACGAGGGTTTCAACGAGCAGAGGGTTTGAAGTATCGAATATCAGAGAGATCGTTGGAAGATAATAATTTGGGGTATTAGGAATGAATCTATTAAGCACAGGGGTACCGGGGCTGGATGAGCTGCTACAGGGCGGAGTCCCGGAAAAACACATGATCGTCGTCGTGGGAGGTATGGGTACAGGTAAGTCGACACTGGCGTTACAGTACCTCGTCAACGGCCTGAAAAACGGTGAAAAGTCAGTATACATGAGCCTGGAAGAGCGGGAACCGGAAATTATCGAATCCGCCCGGGGCTATGGATGGGACCTGCAATCGTATATAGACAATAACAGCCTGATCCTGATCAGGCTCGATCCCAACGACATCAAGACGACGCTGTCCCGCATCAAGAATGAGATGCCCCGACTGATAAAGACGTTCGGTGCCACCCGACTGGTCATTGATTCGATCACGCTCTTCGAGATGATGTTCTCAGATGAAGCCGAACGCAGGCTGAACCTGTTTGAGATGTTTGCCATCCTGAAGGAAACCGGAGTCACCGCGCTGATCACCTCGGAGGCATCTCGCAACGACGCGTATTCGAGCCGCTACGGACTGGTAGAATATGTCGCGGACGGCGTCATCATCCTGCGCTACGTCCGGCCGGACCAGCTGAGAGACGTCAAGCTGGCGGCAGAAGTCGTCAAAATGCGCAGACACAGGCATTCCCGGAGTATCAAGCCCTACGACATCACGAATGAAGGGCTTGCCGTACACTCTGAATCGGAAGTGTTCTAAGCACTCGGGCCGCAAAGCCGCAAAGGTCCCCACATACACAGATAATCTACTGTTTGGGTTTTGCGGCTTTGCGTTTAAAGTATAAAGTGCCACGCGCCTATCCTGAATTAGTCATTTTTCCGTGGGATGTCAAATTACTTCTGACATAGCGGACGAGCATGAACTCAACCTACTTTTTAGACGCCATATGCACTTTTTCCCCGAAATTATCAGCGCTTTGTCAGGTCCGCAAGCCCCACGCGTTTAGAGCGGATTTGAGGCCGGACTGGCAATAGTTTTTTATATGTTTAATTAATTATAATATGTTGATAACGGAGAGGAAAGGTTGGCAGTGGATGAGCCGCAGAGGCTGAGGAGGAGAGGACAGCAGAGCTGGAAAAATAACGTTGAGCAGGACCTGAGTCGGCTGCTTGATCGAAAAGGCGTCCTTGGAGCACTCCTGATATCCAAAACAGGGGAGACCATCACACAGGTATTCCAGGAGACGACGACAACGGCTGCAACGGCCGTTGGTAAGCAGAAGGAAAGTTCACTCATGCAGATCGTCCGGAAGCTGACACCACTCGTGCAGGGCATGAGAAACGTGCCTCTCCGGCGGGCTATGTTCGAGACAAAAGAGGGATCGGTTATCTTATACAGTATGGATAACGGCATCGTTTGCTGTATCATGGACAAAGAGTTCGATGTAGTAGCGAGCATGCTGGAAATCCGTATTGTTGCCGAGATGATCAACAGCCACCTGAACAACATCGAGATCAGCAGAGAAGTGCAGGATAACCACCTACGGGAGAACCGTGAGGAATTCCGTGTGTTCAACCAGGATCTGCTAAGAGAGATAGAAAAACACTTTGGTCCGGTGACCACTGAACAGATAATCCAGAGGATGGTAAGGTGAACAAATGAGAAAGCTCAAGACTGGCATTCTAGGATTAGACGGCCTCCTGGACGGAGGCTTCAACGAGCATTCCGCCACTATTCTAGTGGGCTCCGCAGGCACAGGTAAGACAACCATGGCACTCCAGTTCCTCCGCAAAGGGCTGGAAAACGGGTCCGATGCGATATACATCACCCTTGAAGAGCCTCGTTCGCAGATCATCGAAGAGGCTAAGAACATGGGCTGGGAAGACATCGATAAGTACGTCGAAAAAGGCTCGCTGGTCTTTTTAGAAGCGGCCGGCAAGGACCTTGCGGACTTTATCAAGGAAGAGATGCCCCGGTTTGTCAGCGAGTGGGACGGTTCGAACGCCCGCATTGTCGTCGACCCGTTGACTCCTGTCATCTGGGCTAACGACAACAAATACGATCAGCGTATGCTGATCTCACAGCTATTCAAGGAAACCAAGCGCATGGGCACGGTGCTCAGCACAATCGAAGAGCATGGGTCCACGGGAGATATGACTGGCAGCGAAACGATTATCCCGATGTACCTTGCCGACAACATCGTCTACATTTCCACCGTGAGCATGGGTAACCGCATGGTATCCATAAAGAAATCGCGACAGTCATGGCATAATGAAGCCCAATGGCCTTACCGATACGTGCTTGGTCTCGGGATAGTCATAGATACAACCGGCCTCAGCGGGAAGAAGATGAAGAAGATCGGTCCCGAACTCAAGCAGCGCACCTACGAGAGCGTAATGCGCCTATCCAAGGAAAACGCAGAGCAGTTCAAGAACATTGTGAAGTACCTGGAGCGGGCGGATCTTGGAGACATGGAGCCAGAGCAGATCCTGGACATGCTCATCGAAGACTACAAAGTGGCGCAGTGACGGTCGTGGCGAATGCACAACCAGGCATCGAAAACAACTGACGGCTGCGTGCCAGTCGCAAGCGGGTCCATCTGCCAGAAGTGTAGCGGCAACAAGATCAAGATCGTCTACTTCGAAAAGGAAGGCAAGAAGTTCGCAGTATGCGAGGAATGCGGGGAAGTGAAGAGTATCGGCTCAAGCCTGCAGAGCTGCTATGGTAAGTGGAAGTCATACCGTGAGGCTGTGCCTCGTTAAAATAAGATAGACTTCCACACATTTATTGTCCAGTCTCACCGGGCCTGGCGAGACTGATCATATTTTTAAACGGTTGACAATCTTTTTTCATAACTACGGGTTAACTATCAACAATATTTACCCATATGCTAAAAGTATTTATACTTAGTTAATAATCAATGAATGGCAGTGAGGCATCAGCCACACCGGCAAGTTGTGCTATATTAGCAAGATATCACCGAATCGCAGGGCAGGGAATGATTCCCGTTCAAGCCCTGTGTAATAGTCATACGCGGGTTCATTTCTCGCCTATGATAACCGGAACAAACCAAACCCCGATGCGAGGGAAAGTATCCATTTTTATACCTCCCAAACCCCTCGCATCTCACTTTCGTGAAAGATCAGCGCGATATATCCATTACTTCACCCAAAAAGTATAAGACGCATTGTGCTCTTTATTCAAAAAGCGGGCCTGTGGTCTAGTTGGTTATGACATCGCCTTTACACGGCGGGGATCAGGGGTTCGAATCCCTTCGGGCCCACTAGAGTTTTGAGGGAAAAGTTTTGAGGGGGCTCCCGGGGGACTTTTACAAAAGTCCCCCTGGGTCTCGACACATAATCAAGCCTGTAAGGGCATTTTAAAAACGATGTTTTTGCGGGGTCGCGAGGGGGGCTTTTTACAAAAAGCCCCCCTGACACCACACAGGGCAAACCTCTAAGTACTAAGCTCCTTTCTAAACACTCAATTACCGCTCCCGGTAGCCTTCCAAAAGTCCCCCTGGGTCTCGTCCATCATTTCCAGCACCCATCAACTGCCGGTAACATTACGATAAACCTGCAGCCCTGGGTATGGTCGCCTTTTATCCGATCCTCGACCCAGAACTGACCTTGAAAATCGTCCACAAGCAGCTTGGTCAGACACAGTCCGAACCCTTTTCCACTGGCACGAGTCTTCTCCAGGGATAATCGGTCAAACAGCTTCTTTTTCAGGTCATCAGGAATGCCCGGACCGTCGTCCTCGATAGCTACCCTACAGGAGACGTTTCCACCGTCTTCGCACTTCTCGGCTATGATCTTGATACATAGTGGTCCGGTCGAATGCTTGATTGCGTTACCAATCAGGTTCAGGAACACTTCTTTGAGCAGCTCGTTTGCCATCACGGTGCATGAGCAGGAAGACACGAGGTCAATCCGGACGTTCCTGCCGGCGACATCCGAGAAACGAGCGATAGCATCCCGAAGCATGCCGTCAAGTTCAATATTCTCGGTCTTAAATACCCCGGCTTTGCTCTTCTGTATCTTTCTCACGTTATCGATCAGCCGAGAGTTGTCCCGAAGTGTCTCGATAGGCCGCGTAATTAGAAACCGGTCTTCTTTGCCGAGCGATCCATGAGCTTCTATGATACCTTCCGCCAGTTCCAGGTAACCCATGGCAATCTGGTTCATGTTGTTGATATCGTGCCCCATCAGGTCAACGTATAGTTCAGCCTGGGACTTGGCCACTTTCAACTCATCCTCGGTCCGTTTTCGTTCCGTGATGTCCTGTATGGTCCCGAACAGACGGACGACTGTACCGTCAGCGTCCGGTATCCGTTCGCCTTCGGCTCTGACGATACGCACCATGCCATCTCTGCCAACGACACGAAATGTGACATCAGAGACGCCATCGCCTTTGATCGAGCCTTCAAATGCCCGCAAAATCATGTCATAGTCATCAGGACAGATAAAACCAGGAAGGTCTGCCAGCAGTTTAATCGCACAAGATTCCGGCGCTACTCCTGCTATCCGATATACCTCATCGGAACAGGTAAACACACCCGTGATCAGGTTCAGATCCCATGTCCCGATATGAGCGATTTGAAGGGCTCTGGCGATCCCGGACGCTCTTTTATTGGCCGCAGTTTCCGCAAGCTTATACTCGGTCACATCGGAAAAGATCAGGAGATATAACGCAGCATTACCCGCATCGTCGCTGATGGTGCTATAGCTCATCTCAACCGGAATGCGGGTACCAGATTTGCGGAGAAGCTCCATGCGGTACTTCCCGGGAGGATAGGCCGTGCTGTGGGACAGGAAAACAGATGCCGCCCGTTCCCGCCACTCTGTCGGTACAAGGGCTGATAACTGCCCTGTTCGTATAACCTCATCACATGTAAACCCGGTCAGGTCACTGAATGCCTTATTACAGTGCCTGATTCGACCGCTGGCATCAACGGCAACAATGGGCGTAGGTGCGTATCCAATGACCGTGGCCAGATTGTCAGTCCAGCCTTCTGCAGGGGCTGCCAATCCGGGCTTCAACTGCTGCCCGTTCATACCTTTGATATTTAATCCCCCGTTATAATTGATAAGGTATTACTTACCAACCTCATAAAGCTTTATATTGAATTTTTACTTTTGTGAAAGCTGTAAGTCCTCGATCGTGAACAGGTCAGGATTGCTATGCTTATCGTAGGGCATCCCACATCCGCAGCTGATTCACATATTTACACCTATGGTCGTGTTCTCGCTGCGCTGTTAAAAACAAGCCTCATGAATTTTATACCTGTATAATCCTGAGCCCGCCATATTTCAATTCAGAGAACACATTGTCAATGGAGCTGGTTTTCACGGTCGTCAACGAGATCATTTCCATGCTGACAGGCTTACTGAACTATGCATGGATTCTGCTGTTCCTGTTCTTATTTGTCATACCAGTCATCCAGCGCTATATGGTGAATTCAGCCAGGCAACGGATACTCAGGCGAATTTCGCGTGAGCGAAAATCCCAGGTGATCACGCTGATTCACCGGCAGGAAACCATCGCGTTTCTAGGGATTCCGCTGTCGAGGTACATCGACATCGACGACAGCGAAGAAGTCCTCAGAGCGATCAGGACGACACCGCCTCACGTACCCATTGATTTGATCATGCATACACCAGGAGGCATTGCACTGGCCGCCACCCAGATTGCCCTTGCCCTCAAGTCTCACCCAGCCCGAAAAACGGTCATCGTCCCCCACTACGCCATGAGCGGAGGGACCCTGATCTCCCTGGCCGCTGACGAGATCCTGATGGACCCTCACGCCGTACTAGGGCCCGTAGATCCTCAGCTCGCGGGCAAAGACGGCGCCTTTGCCGCATCGTCCATTCTGAGTGTGCTCCAGAAGAAGCCGGCTGAAAAGATCGCGGACATGACGTTCATGATCGCAGACGATGCCCGAAAAGCCCAGGACCAGATGAAAGATCTGGTGCGTGAGATCATCAAGGGCAAGTGCGGCGAGCCGAATGTGGAAATGATCATCGCCGAGCTGGTCTGCGGCAAGTATACGCACGACTACCCGATCTTCCCGGAGAAAGCCAAGGAGCTATTCGGCGACTGCATCAAGATCGGCATCCCCAAGGCAGTATATGATTTAATGGACTTCTACAAGATGGAGATGGGCTCCCGACGGCCGGGGGTCGAGTATATACCGGTTTCACCACCGGACAATCAGCGGCGGCGATAAATCGCTTAGTGTTGAGACTATATTTTGCATTTCTCACACAGAATCTCCCATGATAAATGTAAACTTTTCGTTACAAATTGTATGGGGCCTAAGTGTTATGACGTATTTCCTGTCGTACCTTGCCTACAAGCGGTTCGGGCTGACCTGAGGAGATCAGATCGAGAATCAGAGCGACTGGCATGGGTCCTATGGCATTAAGGAATATGTTATTCCTTCAGGAATATATTATTCCTTCAGGAATATATTATTCCAGCCACTACGCTCCCGATATCAGGAACTACTACTCCGATCTTATCATCACAAGAATCATTTTGAACCGCTTCACGGCCGTCAGCGAATGGG
>CAZJRS010000067.1:0-20624 GCA_964548585.1 uncultured Methanocella sp.
TGTGTATGATGCTACAGGCAGTAGACCTAGGGCTGGGAACCTGCTGGGTCGGGGCGTTTGATGAAAAGAGTGTAGCTAAGATACTTGGACTGCCGGACGGCATTCGACCAGTAGCCATCCTACCTATCGGCGTACCCGACGAAGTGCCCGATGCACCCACACGGCTCGGATCAGAGATAGTACATAACGAGCGCTGGTGAATAATGGATTGAACCACAACAACAAACCATTAACCACAACAACACAACGACTAACCATCAACCACAACGACACAACGACACAACGATTTTTTAAAATGCTTATTTACCAGTTGATTTGATAGTAATCGCCGTGTCGTTGTGTCGTTGTGTCGTTGTGGTAAAAAATCGTTGTGCCGCTGTGCCGCTGTGGTCCAAAAAGTAGTGTTGAGTCTATTGCTTGTTCAGCATCATCTCGAGGTATGACTCGCGGATCAGGTCCCCGGTCACTCCGATCTCTCGCAGAATGGCGACTACTTCATCGCGTTTCTGAGGGACCGTATCCATGTTTTCGGCCTGCATCTCGACTTCGACGAAATCTCCGAGGCCGTCCAGGTGGTCGAGACAGATTTCGGCGCCCTTGTAATGGTATATCTGCCGCTCTTTGATGACGTCGAGTGTTTTCTTGAAGCCCAGCGAGATGATGATATCTTCCATCTTTGCCCGGTCGCTGACCTCGACTTCGACCTCTTTCCGGGTCTTGCTCAACAGGTCGAGCTTTTTGCCTTTGTAAGTCAGATAGACCCGGCCGCCCTGCTCCCGCAGGCGCAGTGCTTCGTCAGTATCTTTGAAGTCCCGGTGTGGTGCGTTATAGTACGAATCGATCTGCCGGACTTTTTTCACAAAGATAGCACCCAGCTCGTTCAGCTTACCAGCTACATCGATCCTGCCCGCCGAAGCCTTGATCTCAACCTCAATCATCGAATGATAGAGGCTGGGCAATTGATATAACGATTACTGTGTTAAGTTTTTATGACCGGACTGCGTATAAGGCACATATGCGGAAAGGGCGGGCTGTGGTTGTTGACATCGATAACACGGCACTTTCGTGTGATCACAGAAGGGCAGCCCTCTGCGCGGAAATAATTGGCAGGCCGGTTCTGGCCGACGAAGTACGGCAGGACCTGTACTGTTCACGCTTACTCACAAGCCTGCAGCAGCCCGCTTATTTCGACGCGTTCCTCTCGACCCGGCTCATGTTCATGGACCAGCCTTACCCCTGGGCTGCGGAAGCGCTGGAAACGCTGCGCCACAACGGTGTAAAAATCATTTTCCTGTCAGGAAGATTTCTGCGGCCGGTCGATAAAAGCCGCGCCACGCTGGAGTTCATGCGCAGCTACAACCTGTATAAAGAGTGCGATACAGCGATTTTTAAGCCATCGATGGACGTCTTCGACTTTGACTTCAAGGCCGCGGAGATCGAATCGCTGAAAAAGTGCTACGATGTACTCTGGGCGATAGACGACACCCCCCACAGCCTGAAGATCTTTAATCAGGAAGGCATCTACAGCATAGGGATCACCACCAGTTATCCGCCCGCCAGATTCGACTTCGCGGACCTGATCGTGGACGGGTGGGAAGAAGTCCTGACGGAGATAACGAGAGGAAAGCTCCGGTTATAACAAATCCTTTGACAGATTACACCTGGTTCAAAGTTATCGCTCTTTATCCGCACGAGCGGACAAGTTTACCATAACTGTTATTAAAGTAAAGCGTCATTATCACAGCAAGATTTCACAGGTGTATTATTATGGTAGTCCAGAAAGGAGATTTCATCAAGCTGTCATACACCGGCAAGCTCGAGAACGGCACCGTTTTCGACACGACCGATGCCAACGTTGCCAAAGAGTTTGGCCTGTACAATGAGCAAGCAAGCTACGGCCCTGAGACCGTTGTCGTAGGAAAAGGCTACGTCGTCATGGGTCTTGACGAGGACTTCATTGGCAAGGACGTCGGCTACAAGGGCAGCGTCACCGTGCCACCCGAGAAGGGTTTCGGCATGAAGAGGATCGACCAGTACGAAACGGTCCCCGTCAAGAAGTTCAAGGAACCCATCAGGCCGGGCATGAGGATTAACGCCGGCGGCAAGTCGGGCGTTGTCGAGAGTATCGCAGGCGGACGGGCGAAAATCAACTTTAACGCACCCTTTGCAGGCGAAACCCTGGTTTACGATTACACCATCGAATCCATAATCGAGGGCAAGGAAGAGAAAGTCTCCGCGATTGTCAAGATGTATGCGGGTAAGGAACTCGAGCAGAAGGTAGATGGCAGCAAAGTCACGATCGAAGTGCCGATGGAGTACGCCTTCAACCAGCGCTGGACCATGGCAAAGAGCATGATCGCTTCCCAGCTATACGAGACCGGCGTCGACGAGGTCGTCTTCCAGGAAACCTACAAGAAGCCGGAAGAGAAGGCAGCTGAAGCCACCACTGAGACCAAGGAAGAGAAGAAATAATAATCTTCTCAACCTTTTAACTTTTTTATAGCTTATCCAACAGGGACATCCTGACTTCATAATAATGAAGAATGGCTCGTTTTTCACAGATCTTTCAAAAAGTTATTATATCCCCAGAGCAAGAATATTACCGATACCAGGGAATACGTATGGCGATTAAGAAAGGCGATTTTATCAGGCTCTCATTCACCGGGAAGCTTGAGGATGGGACTGTTTTTGACACGACTGAAGAAGCGGTGGCAAAGCAGCATGGAATCTTTGATGAGGCTAAGAAATACACCCCTATGACCATCATAGTAGGCTCTGGTTTCCTCGTGGAGGGGCTTGAGGAAGATCTGTTAGGAAAGAAAGCCAGTGACAAAGCGGAAGTCACGGTTCCCCCTGAGAAAGGTTATGGAGAGAGAAGCCTGGATGCCATTGAAATCGTATCCATAAAAAAATTCGAGGGAAAGATCGAGCCAGGCCAGATGATCGATTACGAAGGCAAGCTCGGCTTTGTGGAAAGTGTGTCGGGCGGCCGGGTGAAAGTCGATTATAACGCCCCGCTTGCAGGTAAGAAGCTGATCTACGGGTATAAGATCGAAGAGATCATCGAAGACAGGGAAGAGAAAATCAAAGCACTGCTCAAGGGTTACGTAGACGAGAATGCGGAGTTCAAGCTAAAAGAGGACACCATCAAGGTTGCAGTCCCGAAGCGCCTCGCGCTAGACGAGTCCTGGACAGTAGGCAAGCTACTGATCGCCCGGTTCCTGATCAGCTCAGCGGGTGTTAAGAAAGTCGTCTTTAAGGAGACGTTCACCGAAGACGACTTCAAGGACGAAGAAAAACAAGAATAAAAATAAAAAGGATAATAAATGCTCGGCCTTATGGCCGAAGCTCCACCTTTTTTAAAGTTAGTCCCTTGCTACAAGGCCCGATCTCTTCCGAAAATACTTCGCAGATGGTATATTTTTCACCGCTTGCGGCGCCTTCAGGGTGACAAAGTGTGAAGTTCTGGCAGTCCTTGTCACATTCGGGCGCTTCGTAGGTCATCCGGGAGCCATTGAAGGCTTTCCGTGACTCTATGACCGCTATGATAGGACAGGCTACTACTTCAACGGCTTTTACCCCGGTGTCGTGGAGCATACATTCCAGTTCCATGCCGTTGCGTAAGCCTACGATGCGGTATTTTTTCTTTTTATCCAGGTTGAGGCAGATGTTCTTGATCTTACATTTTTCGCATTCGCCTGACGGTCCTCGATAGATAAATTCGTTGCCAGGGACCGCGAGCCTGGATCCGATAAGAGTGATAACTGTTTCTGATTCAGCCATGTAGATTCTCCACCATGTGAGCATCGTAAAAATGATCAGTAGGACGTGATAGTATATTCTGTATTACGATAAAAATTTTCTCTCCAATTATATAATGGCATTCGTGAACAGGTTTAGCTGAGCTTGCGCCCGGCAGCTTCCAGATCGGCTGAAAACTGGGTCAGCCTGGCCACCAGACCACGGAAATGAGGAAGATACGCTTCATAGTAGGTGATGCGCTTAGGATCTATACCACAAGCCTCCAGGGCAGTTTTATGCTCGTCTACCCGCTTCGCAACGTTAGCGCGTATGGCGCCGTTGGCTGCGTTCGCGGTGCCATCGCCAAGAAATACCCCGGTTGCACCTTTCTCGAAGCAGTAAACCAGGTGTTTTGCTTCGAGACGCATGATGGAGGGGACTTTGATGATCCGAACTTCGGGGGGATAGAATAGCCGATTGACGCCCGCGTTGTCAGCCGCGACATAACAGATCGGCTCATCCATGAAAGCAATGATCCGAGCGTCCGGACCCATGCATCCCTCAATACGGGCATACAGTTCTTCGTCGCTGCACGATGGCATGGTAATCGCATGCTCCGGACAGCGGGAAATGCAGCCTCCGAGGCCGATGCAGGAGAGCGGGTCGATAGTAACGTGCCCATTTAGGTACGGGGCGCCGTAGGGACATAGCTTCAGGCATATGCCACAGTTAGTGCACCGTTCAGGGTCTACAGTGGCAAATTTTGGCTCGATAGAGAGTGTGCGAGCCCTCACCAGCTCTGAGGCTTTCGAGGCTGCAGCCTGCGCCTGTATGATCGATTCGGTGATATCCCGGGCTCCCTGAGCAGTACCGCATACAAAGATGCCGCGAGACGTCGTTGAGACCGGCTCAAGCTTGGGGTGTTTTTCACGCACGAAAAGCTCCGGCGAAAGGCCGATTCCGAGGGCTTTCGCCGCCTGGAGAGTCCCTTCGGAGGGCTCGATGGCACAGGATAGCACCACCAGGTCAGTCTCGATCTCCACCGGACCCCGGCCAAGGGTGTCTTCCACCCGGACGATCAGGCCGTCGCTGTTGATAACCTCTCCGACCCGGCCACGGATGAACTTCACGCCTTTCTTCTGGACCTCCCGATAGTAGTTCTCATAGGTCCCCGGAGCCCGGATGTCCGTGTAGCAGATGTAGATCTCCGTTTCGGGGAAGTGCTCCCGGATATAATGGGCGTGTTTGAGGGCGGTCATACAGCAGATTTTGGAGCAGTACGGGACAGAACCGGGCTTCTCATCCCGGGACCCCACACATTGCACCATGAGGATGCGCCGGGGGCGTTTGCCAGTCGAAGGGACCTCCAGCTTGCCACAGGTCGGTCCGTTGATGGCCAGCAGTCGGGCCAGTTCGGTCTGCGTCAGCACGTCGGGACTTGTCGAATAGCCTAGCTCCGGCTTGCCTGTCGGATCCATCTCTCGGTGGCCGGTGGCTACTACGATGGCGCCGACCCGAAGTGTTTTCTTGTTGACTTTTGTGCTCAGGTTAATTGCTTTTGCATCACATGCCCGGACGCATTTACCACATTGTTTACACGATCCGGTATCGATGGAGAAGGTGGTGGGAACCGCCTGGGCGAAAGGCTTGTAGACGGCCTTTCGGCAGGAGAGACCCGCGTTCCATTCGTCGGGAACCTCAACCCGGCAGACGGCAGAGCATTTCCCGCAGGAAACGCACTTTTCAGGGTCTATAAGGACAGGACCGGTCTCGACGGTCACTCGAAAATCGCCCGGATGACCATGTAGATCAGTCACCCTGGCCTGGGTCATGATCCTGATCCGATCGTTCCGCGCCACCTCCCCCATCAACGGTGCCAGGGAGCATAGAGCACATTCTTCGGTGAGCTTGTCGGGTGAGAACACTTTACCGATCTTCACCATATTGCCACCGAGGGTGACGTCCTTTTCTGCCAGGAATACTTTAACGCCGTGCCTGGCCAGGGCTAATGATGCGGTGATGCCCGAGATGCCCCCTCCGATGACCAGCACACTTTTACGGACCTTCAAGTCTGCCTTTTCCAGCGGCTTCATCTGTCTGACCGCACATAGCGACGATCGGACGATGTCGATAGCCCTTTCCGTATGATTGCCGCCGGGCACCCAGGAGCATTGCTCTCGGATATTGGCAATATCAATCAGGTATGGATTCAGGCCCGCGTCAGAAGCACAGGCCCGAAACGTGTGCTCGTGCACGTTAGGGGAGCAAGCGGCGACGACTATTCGGTCCAGACCACAGGATTTAACTCGATCCAGGATGAGCGACTGGCCTGCGGCGGAACACATATAAGGAAAGTCCTCCACGCATGCGGCACCATCGGCTTCCATAGCCCGCTTCACAGCGCTTATGTTTACTGTACCTGAGATATTATCACCGCAGTGGCAGATGAATACCCCGACTGATGGCGCTTTTATGCTTTCACCCCCATTTTTTCCAGTAAAGGTTCGACTGGAACCGCATGCATGTCCAGGCCGATCTCGTCAGGGTTAGCGCCCATGGCCAGCGCCACGAGCTCGGAAAAGTAGAGAACGGGGATACGAGTTCCTGTAACAGACTCCTGGTAATAGTCAAGGTTGAACGTGCAGCCAGGGCATTGAGTGATTATGACATCGGGACTGGCTTCCAGTATACTGTCCAGCTTACGCTTAAGTACAGCCCGGGGGTACTCGCTATCGATGATGGCATGATGGAATCCCATGCCGCAGCACAGTGATCTCTCTGGATAGTCTGCGATCTTGCAGCCGAGTCCTGCCGCGATATCGTCGATCACGGCTGGCCTCTCGAAATCACCTGCCGCCACCTCTTCGTAGAAGATTTTTGAGTAGTGACAGCCGTGGTGGGTGACCGCCCGTAAATCGGACAACGAAATGCTGGCCTTACTCTGGATATCACCCATACGCTTCAAAAATACTTCGGACACATGGCTGATCGACGCGGGTGCGAGGTATGCCCTTCCCGTACTCCTGAGAACTTCCTCCGTCCCTTCCCGCAGGGATTTGTCGTGTTCGATCAGCTCTTTGCATTCCTTCAGGTTGCCGTAGGAAGTCGGGCAGGTGCAAACGATATTCCCGCAGGGGGATTCAGCGGCCAGTGAAAAGTTCCGGGCATTCAGCGCAAGATTCGTGCGGAGCGGAATGACGCCCGCATGATACCCGAATCCGGAGCAGGAGGAATGCCGAGGGTCATCTACGTACCTGACTCCAAGCCTGTCCAGCACATAGCGGATGGATATCTCGATCCCCGGGTACAGCGACCCTGTCACGCAGCTTTTAAACAGGTAAAGGTCATCGGACGGGACGTGTTTACTACGGCTCACTGGCTTCACCACATCCGGTCGCTTTCAGTATGTGCCTGATCTCCGCCATCGAGTCGGCGGGTATCGGTTCTGCCCGGGCGTCATCTGCGAGATAACCCACACGCACACGTTTCTCCGTATTGCCCGAGCAGCGTTGATGCGTAGCCGGACCGAACCCGGTGAGGAACTCATCAGTCACCATCCGTGGAAGAAAGGTCTCTCCGCGCTCGTACAGATTATGGAGCAGCATCCGAGCTACTGCCATGACAGGCTCCGGCGCCGTACCCATCTGCATGGACCGCTCCCGGAGCGTCAGTATTGCCTCGCCGACGCTGTTGTTTCTCGGGCAGCGAGCCCTGCAGGAATAGCACTGGCCACATTTCCAGACATAGTCGGACAGGCCATCGATGTCCCCGATCATCATTCGGCTCATCACAATCCGGGGAATGTAATCGCCAAAAACATAAGCCGCGGGACAACTGGCCGTACACCTGCCGCACTGCATACACTTTTCGTGCCCACACAAACCTGCCCGTGGATCTGCGGCCTGCGTACCCGGAGAATTATCGACAGCCAGACTTATCCGCGAGACCATAATCCGAACTATTACTATGGGAATATTAAAAACTTTCCTAGAAAGATATTAGACTATCCTGCATAGGATAATTATTAACAACAAATTTTACCATTGTACATAACATTGGTCAGACGAGTGAAAACATATATCTTAGTTACACCGAATCTTTCATTGTACAAGTGTGGGATAATCGCATGGGCTCATACACACTAATCTGTCCGGAGTCGGGCAAGATCGTTCCGGATCACTACACGCTGAACTGCGAGGACGGCTCGCTGATCAGGGCAAAATACGCAGCCAGGCAGCTGACTTTGAGAAGCTTGCCAGGCATGTGGAAATTCTACGACTGGCTCCCCGCTGAAGGCCATACAAATACACCGGGAGCCACTGTGACGTACAGGAGTGAAAGCCTGGCAAAAGAGCTGGGCATCGACCTGTACGTGGCTTTTAACGGCTACTGGCCCGAGATCGGAGCGGATATGAAGACCTGCAGCTTTAAAGAGCTGGAGGCCCCGTCCACCATCGTCAGGGCACGAGAGCACGGCGGTAAAGCCATGGTACTGGCATCCGCGGGCAACACTGCCAGAGCATTTGCATACCTCTCGACACTGACAGGGTTCCCGCTAATCGTAGTCGTGCCGAAGCAGAATGTTGATCGGTTGTGGATTCCCGGCGTTGAGCCGGGTAAAGAGATCAAACTTATCACCGTCGGAGGAGGATGCGACTATACGGATGCGATCAACCTGTCTAACCGCATTGCAACGCTGCCGGGCATGATGCCGGAAGGCGGAGCGAAGAACGTAGCCCGCAGGGATGGCATGGGCACGGTCATGCTGGACATAGCAGTCACTATGAAGCGAATGCCGGATGACTATTTCCAGGCGATCGGTAGTGGCACGGGAGGCATAGCTGCATGGGAAGCTGCCATGAGACTGAGGGATGATGGCAGGTTCGGACCCGGGCTGCCCAGGCTGCACCTCGCCCAGAATATCCCGTTTGCGCCCATGTTAAACGCGTGGAAAGACGGCAGAAGGGAGATCATCCCGGAAAGAGACATGCCCGACGCTAAGAAGTGCATCATGGAAATGTACAGCGATGTGCTGTCCAACCGAAGCCCGCCGTATGGAGTAGGCGGAGGTGTGTTCGATGCCATGAGAGACACCGACGGGCTGATGTACGGAGTGACCAAAGAGGAAGCAGTCAAAGCAAAGAAGCTATTCGAGTCACGCGAGGGTATCGATATATTACCCCCGGCAGCCGTTGCGGTAGCTGCACTGATACAGGCTGCGGAAAAGGGCATACTGAAAGGCCGAAGAGTAGTGCTGAATATTACCGGCGGCGGCCAGGAACGTCTGATGAAAGAAGTACCGACATACATGGTGGAGCCAGCCCTGGAAGTCCCCAGCCCGGACGTAGCCATGGACGAGATAATGAAGGTGATCCTATGATGGAAGCAAAGGGCATGAACGTGGAGCAGGCAGTCATAGACATAATGAAAGAATGCGGCATAGATACGGCGTTGACCCTGCCCTGCGACCGCATGAAGAATTTCCTCCCCCTTATCACCAAAAATTTCCGGGAAATCCCACTCTCCCGGGAAGAAGGAGGCGTAGGCATAGCCGCAGGCCTCTATATGGCAGGCAAACGTCCCGCCATGGTCATCCAGAGCACAGGCCTAGGAAACTCCCTGACCGGGCTATCGTCACTGAATAAAACGTACGACCTCCCGCTACCGATACTGGCCAGCTGGCGCGGCGTCTACAAAGAAGGTATCCCGGCACAGGTCCACTTCGGCAAAAGTCTCCCCGGCATCCTGGACAGCATGGGCATACCGTATCTGGTAGCGGAAAAACCAGCCGATCTACCGGCTGTCCGCAAGGCGATAGACAGTGCGTTCAGCGATAACACACCGTACGTTGTGCTCTTCTCCCCAAAGATCTGGGAGGGGTCGACGGCAAAGGAGGCAGAGCCTGCCCCCCAGCCGAAAGAGCGTAGCTACGAAATCAGATGCAATACGAGAGTTCCGCAAGCGACCCAGACCCGGTATGAAGTCATCAAAGCAATAGTACCCTACCTGCGGGGTAAAATCGTTGTTTCCAACATCGGCGTCCCCGGTAAAGAGCTATATGCCGCACTGGAGCAGCCGACCAACTTTTATATGCTGGGCAGCTGGGGACTGGCCTCCGCCATCGGCAACGGGCTGGCCATAGGCCAGACCAGGGAGGTCGTCGTGCTAGATGGTGACGGCAGTACCCTGTTTAACCCGAATGTCCTGGGAATGGCAGCACAGGAAAGCCCCGAAAATCTCACCGTCATAGCCTTTGATAACAATGCCCACGGCTCCACGGGAAACCAGCCCACCTACTCGTCACGCATGGACATTGAATTGCTAGCCCGGGCGTATGGGATCGATAACACGACAAAAGCAGCGACTTCCATGGACCTGCTTAACGCGCTGGAGAGGAAAAGTAAAGGCCCCAGGTTTATCCACGTACCAGTGCTGGCGAAGAACGCCGACGTCCCGAACATACCGCTAGCCCCGGTAGATATTAAAAAGAGGTTCATGGCTGCGATCAGATAATGCCTGAATACCCGAAACTTATAAGTACGTTGAAAACTATGTGGATTCCTGCATCCGAATGGTGCAATTATGAGGAATAAGTATTCCCGTCCTAGCTCAGCCTGGTTAGAGCGGTCGGCTGTAGACCTTAAATAAACGACTGCGGAAACCGACAGGTCCCCGATTCAAATTCGGGGGACGGGACCTTATCCCCATTAGTACCCAACGGAAAACTATAAGTGCCTTCGTGCTCTTGTAGGTGCGCAAATAACCTCAAAATGCTCGGATAGTGTAGAGGCCTATCATGAAGCCCTGTCGAGGCTCCGACTCGGGTTCGAATCCCGATCCGAGCGCTAAAAGTTTTGAAGGGGCTCTCGGGGGACTTTTTCAAAAGTCCCCCTGAGTCTCAACATGAAATCATAGCCCGTAAGGGCAATTTTTTAAGCGATGTTTTTGAGGGGGCGCAGGGGAAACTTTTTACAAAAAGTTCCCCCGTACGCTGATTTTGGATAAGGCTGTTTAGGTAATCTCAAACGAGTATTTTTAGACGCCTGCCTGATGGCATGCTACTACGATTTTTCGGGTGCTCCGATGTCGGGGCCGGATTCGCAGGAGTGCTGCATCGTCGCAGAGTTTACCCATAACACCCGGCTCTCATCGATATTGGACACAACTAACCGGTTATTCCGGTCTCCCGTCACCGACTTTATCCCCAGGACTGATGCAGCCAGATAATTCGCAATTACACTTATCAACCTGCCAAAGATACATTTATCCGCAGTAAAACTGGCAAATCGAGGTATGTGTTATGGGACATCACTTTGGAGATCATATGGGGCAGCAAACCGGACAGAAGGAACATCACCAGGGATGCGAGTGTGGGATGTGTGCAGGTCGTATGGATTGTAAGAAAAAGATGTTTTTGGCGATGATTTTCTTTGGGATGATAGCAATGGTTAACATGTTTATCGTCTGCATCATTCACCTGAAGCTACACGCAAAAGATGTCTTTAAATAAATTTTTCTATCAGACTTTAAGGAGCCTTTATTATCCGGGATAACGTTTTTTTAGATGATGGAAAAAAGCTGCCGGATCGACGCGGAAAAATATCATGCAGTTCTCTTTGATATGGACGGCGTGATCACTGACACTATGGGTTTGCATTACGAGGCCTATCGTCGGGCTTTTATGAAGTATGGCATAGAGGTCAGTAAACTAGAAATATTTGTTTTAGAGGGTATGCCCTCGATGGATGTGGGCCGGGAAATTGTCAAAGCCAAACCCATCAGGCTCGGTGAGCCGGAGATCAAGAACCTCGTGGAGGAGAAGCGTGAGATCTACCGATCGCTGGCTGAGCTTGAGGCACGGACGTATCCCGGCGTACCAGAGACGCTGGCCATCCTGAGGAAGCATGGCATACGGCTGGCGCTTATCACGGGTAGCAACCTAGTTTCAGTCAAGAAAACCCTCCAAAAAGTGGGACTGGATAAGGCGTTCGACATGATCGTGACTGCGGATGATACACCTCGCGGAAAGCCGTACCCTGACCCATATGTCAGTGGCATGGAGAAGCTGGGCGTGCAGAAGGAGAACTGTGTCGTGGTAGAGAACGCGCCACTGGGCATAAAGTCAGCAAAAGCGGCCGGCGCAGGATACGTCATTGCCGTCACGACCACGCTGCCGCCGGAGTACCTGAAGGAAGCAGACGATATCATGCCGTCGTTCATAGACATCCAGGACTGCCTCGCCAGGAGGATGACTGGCATAAATCCGCACCAGCCAGGCCTCTGAGTCGCAACCCACATACTAAAGGGGTGCGAAGCCCCCCCGGAAAGGATTATAACTAAAAACTATCGTTATTGGTAGTTGTGGACTTCGACAAAGACTATTATGCCATCCTTGGCCTGGAAAATACGGCCTCGATCGACGAGATAAAGAAGGCATACAGGGTACTGGCGAAGAAGTACCATCCGGATATTAACAAGTCGTCCAATGCGGCAGATATTTTTAATGCCGTCAGCGATGCTTACGAGGTGCTGTCGGACCCGAAAGCCCGTGAGACCTATGATGCGGCTAAACGTCCTCACCATAAGGATAATTTCAATGAGAGACGTGCCGGAGAGGGCCGCCGGGAAGAAGCGGCAGGGAAAGGTCCGAGTCAGGAAACAACTTCCGCCGGAGGCCAAAAAGGGCTGGTATTTGTAGCATCGCTCATCGCGCCTGGCCTGGTACAGGTCGACGCAGGTGAAAAAAAGCTGGGCGGCTGGCTCATGGGCAGCTATTTCATCTTCTGGGTGCTGGGTATCGTCTACGGGCTGGAAATAGCCATTCTCGCACTTCTCGTCTGGGGTTATGCAGTTCTCGATGCATACAGCATCCTGAAAAAGGGGTAAGAGGCAGAAAATGAGCGTGCGTGGTTTGAGAGTAGGGGCGATCCTGATCCTGGTGATTATTATCGCTACACTGGTCGTGTTTACTCTTGCATGCGAAGCACACGCAAAAGCCACGCCAACCCCTAAACCTACGCACAAAGTAACGCCAGCCCCAACCCCAACCCCTACTCCCAATCCCACTCCTGTTCCGACACCGATGCAGAATGTCTGTACGGTCACCGGAAGAGTCGTAGATACGCATGGCAAAGGAGTCGGTGGCGCAAAAGTAACCATGTATAACATGACCTTACTGGATAACCGGATCACCGGCATGACCACGATTGAACGGTATCCGGACCAGAACCCCCAATATACTAATGGTGGCGAAGGCAGTACTGTAGGTTACTACCAGTACTTCGGAATTCCTTCCGGATTATATCACATAGTAGTGGATGAAGGAGGCACCAGATATCTTCAGAATATCACCGTCACAGCAGGTGCGATAACAGCTCAGGACATTATTGTTACCGCATCAGCGGCCGCAACTGACAAGCCTGTGGCGACGGCAGGTACTTCTCCGACTTCGATCACAGGACCGGTGACTTCATACGAACCGATCGTGACGGTCATACCGGCAGGCCCTACACCCGTGGAAAAGCAGGGTAATGATGACCCGTTGATGTTGAGGCTGGGAGCTGGAGTACTGATCGGTTTGCAGTTTTTGGCAGCCTGTGTGGTGCTCGGACTATACAGGATAAGGCGCAGCTAATCCGAAAAACCCTCTTTCATACAGGACATCACCAGATAAATGATATCAGGAGACCAACCTATCGAATGAATACCTATAAATTCCTTTAAGTTACAGAGTGCAGGCATGGACAGTAGTGTGATCCAGTACTGGCTTCAAGGACTGCTGCTGGGTTTAGCATACCTGGCACCCATCGGTATGCAGAACCTGTACGTGATCAATACAGCCCTGCGGATGGGAACGCTGCGTACCTACCAGGTAGCGGGAATCACGACTGCTTTTGATATCACCCTGGCCCTGGGGTGCTTTTTCGGGGTCGGACTGCTGCTAGACAAAGTGCCGGCACTTGTGAATGTCATGTTGTTTGTGGGTTGTATAGCGCTAGCCTACTTTGGCATTCGAATGATCCGTTCAAAGCCGTCCACAGAAAAAGAGCTGAATGTCAGCGAGCCGCTGCTGAAGGTCACATTTGCCTGCTTTGCGGTCACATGGCTGAACCCACAGGCCGTGTTAGATGGGACTATGTTGCTCGGCAGCATGAGGGCATCGCTACCATCGGGTGTATCGGCCGCATTCATCCTCGGAGTTGTCACAGCCTCATGCCTGTGGTTCGGCGGCCTGGCAACCGCGACGCGAGTCTTCCGAAGTAAGATAGATGGTCAGGTGTTGCGAGGTATCAACGTACTCTGTGGCGTTATTATCATCATTTACGGGCTCAAGCTGGGCTATGAGCTGCTGTTGCACGTTATTTAGAAAAACTCCCCGGCACAACTCGAGATATTTCCTTAAAAGAATCAGTCAAATGGAAACATATGAATAAACTTAAATATGTAGATTCGTATATGTGTCTGCGATTATACCTGAACTGATAACGGAAGGAGGCAGTAAGGATGAAGCAGGAGAGTACCCAGAATAACCCTATACTACAAAATATCTACAGCAGACGATCGATTCGCAACTTCAGTAACGAACCGGTTTCGGATGAGAATATCAGAGAGATCATAAAAGCCGGCACCTTTGCACCCAGTGCCATAAACAAGCAGCCATGGCGATTCGTGGTAATAAAGAATCGGGAAGCGATCACCCGCTTCGGCGAGGTGGCAAAAAAGCGCTGGCTGACGTTGTACAAAGATTCGCAGGACCCGGATATACAGGGGCTGCTCAAGTTCATGGCGCAGCCGAAAACGAAGATTTTCTATGGGGCGCCGCTGCTATTGCTAGTATTTTCCAGCCCGGAAGCCTTCCGAGGAGACATCGACTGCGCGCTGGCTGCTGAAAATATGATGCTGGCCGCGCACTCGATGAAAATTGGCAGCTGCTGGATAGGGCTGGCTATGACCCTTGGTTCAGATACAGACTTCACCAGGGAGATCGGTGTGCCAGAGGACCATAAGCTGGTTGCTCCCTTGATTTTCGGCTACCCGGAGAAAAAGTCCGGCAGGGCACCGTCCAGAAAAGGTGACGTCATACTAAACTGGATCGAATAGCTGGAACAGACAGGGTTATCGATACAGGGGCGGATTGCCAGTAGGTTCATGGAACCGGGGAGATTTCAGCTGTGAGGAGTGGCATTAACCGACAGTTGATATCCTTGAATCCACCTACCCCGAAGGTTAAGCTGAACCAGGGCACAGCTTCTAAAACTATTTTACACATGAACGCTGACAATACAGTGATGACGAGAGGAACCGATGTAGATACAGGCTGCTGCAGGGCTGCAGAGCGTTTGGAGCGCTGTAAGGCCCACCTACCGCCAGCCGAGGATATCAAAAAACAGTCGGAGTTCCTGAAAGCAATCTCTGATCCAGCCAGGATTAAAATAATCTACGCACTGAAAGAAGGGGAGCTTTGCGGGTGCGAACTAATGCAGATCATGGAGATGTCGCAGACAGTAGTCTCCCACCACCTCAAGATCCTCAAACATGCAGGGATCACGATCGACAGGAGATCAGGCAAGTGGATAAACTATTCGCTGGCAGACTCAAGGGCTCTTGCCGTGCTGGATATGGTAAAAAGCAGATAAGCCAGGTATAATTTTTAAAAATAGCAGAGATAACAAACTGGTGACTACATATGACAAGGATACTGATTGCAACGGATGGCTCTAAACACAGCATGATGGCGGTTGACTACGGGGTGGGAATTGCAAAGAAGCTTGATGCAGATGTGATCGGGGTCTACGCAATAAATATAAAAGCCCTGGAGATCTACGCACTGGAGCACCACGACAATATTTCGGGCTACGAAGCGGAGAATTACAGGCTGAAGAAAGAAGGAGATGATGCACTGGCTTACCTCTCGGGCGCATGTGCCGGACAGGGAGTAAAGGCGACTATCTCGATCACCAGAGGTTATCCCGCCGAAGAGATCATTAAGATCGCCGAAAAAGAAAAGGTCGATATGATCATCGTGGGAAATCTGGGTAAGAGCAACCTGGAATACATGTTTATGGGCAGCGTATCCGAAACTGTGGTCAAACGTGCCTCGTGCCCGGTACTGGTGGTCCGGGGAAAAGTCTGAATTTTTTACTCGGATTATGATACAGGTAACCTGGCGGTTGCCAGGAAGAACTGCATCTTTAACAGTTCCTGCACTTCAGCCTGTTCTTTTTCTCTGAACTCCAGAGCAATGGCATCTCGGATCCCTGCGAGGGCTTCGTCGAAAGTCTGAGATTTAACAGTAATGTCACCGGCCTGCGGCGCATTTGCATAGAAAAAAGAAGATCCGTTAACGGTATTGGAGGAGATCGTAACTAAAAACCGGTGAACAGACGTCCCCTCGTGAAGCGGAAGAGACACGTCAACCGTACAAAAGGCAGGTTCCCCCTGCGAAGTTGAATCGTCGGGAAAACTGAGGCTGGCCACGCCTTCTTCGGCATGTTTTAGCGCAAGGTCAGGCGTATTACCCTGGGCGGTGAAGGATGGTCCGAGTATAACTGCCTGATAGCCTCGATCGGACCGGGTAATTACCGCAGTCCCCCACCGGATTCGCTGATCAACGGATATATCCACGGTGGTCATGATAGGGCATTTGGGCATTTCCCTCATCAGGTCGTGTATACCTTCGCCGGCATAGCGGGACTTGATGACCTCACTCAGCCGATCCAGTGCTTCCTGGATTGTTTTTCCAGACTCGCGGAGGTAGTTGGTCGGACACGATGCCTCGAACCGGTGTCGGCCCAGCGAGTCTTCGACTTCGTCGATGCGGCAGGGGAACCACTGAGACCTGACCCCGTCGCGGAGCTGTAGTGTCACAGAGTTAAGAGTGACAAAAGTTCGTGTGAGTTTAAACCGAGGCAACGAGTACAGTCCGAAGCCCACATCCTTGCGAATCTGCCGAACCAGGTTACGCAAAGAAGTATCAAGTTGCCGGCCACGGACAGCAGAAGAGGCATATTCAGATACGTAAAATGTTTCATGACCGCGAGATTGATACGTGATCGCATCAACTCTACCGGTCAAGTCTACACTCGCCATCCCGGACATGAGAGAAAGTTGGAATGATTATTTATATTCTTTGTCGTGAAAAAAGGTTGCTGTAAGTTCGGTTATAACAGAACAGCAAAAGGAAAAGGAACGATACTCCGTGAGCAAAGCAGTATTAAAGATCGAATTCTTGTCCCAGCCGATATATCCGAAGAGAAAAAAGGTCCTGAATGCACGATCAAATGTGAACATATATGTTCGTGGCTTCAGAATTTTTATTGAGGAGATGACAGGCGGATGGATGACAGGGAGACTCTGATCAGGATTGGCAAGTTCCTTGGCGTCATCGAGAATGATAAAATCGCACAATGCCTGTCCAAGGAGATACAGCCGGATAAGGCTACAGCATGGCTACTGGCATCCGCAGAGATATTGAAAAAGTCGGTCGGTAAAGAAAAATTTAATGAGATGATGCAAGTCATTCGCTCTGCCGATTATGAATACAGTGAAAGTCACGGTTCCGATCCAGTAGAAGGTCTGGCAGACAAGACGTACGAAGGGCTTAAGGTGACTTGTTTATCCGATACAGGATTCCCGCCATTCGACCGGTTTAACCAGGATTTCCGGGAATATTTGCAGAGGGTCAAAACTACTCTACGCGGAGCACTAAACACAACAGGCATCAAAAAAGAGATACTAAACCTCGAAAATGCAGCCGCATTTGAGGCTATTGCGGAACTCCGGCATATCCCAGGCAGGAAATACGGTGAAATGGCGCCAACTCCGAGTAATATACGCCATGTATCGGCAGTTTCCAGATACGTTCATACCTTGATCGATCGGTATGAAGGAAAGTGCCTCGATAGTGAAACCTGTGGCAAAGTTCGGGAGGTTCTGGACAAGCTATCCGCTTATCCGGCGTATTTTCGAATGCTGGAACAAAACCGGAAAGCGGAAGCTGCAAGGCCGCTGACCCATGCCATAGATCTGCTCAGGCAGGATTCGGGGACAGCCGGGGCAGGCCAAGGAAAAGCAGATTTAACTGCAGCGATCTCGATCATGCTTTTTAGCATCTACCCGTCCCGACAGCTGGTCAGCCACCTCACAACGCTGTGCCCGGGGCCCGGTAGCCCGTACCTTCAATACGAATATTTCGCGCTGCTGGCACTAAACCATATGAGGATGGGAGAGATCAAGCTGGCTGCAGAATATGCGGAAAAAGCATACGAAGTAGCGCCGGACACGGACCTGAAGGCGTATGCATGTGTTCTTACCGGCTGTATTCAGGTGCACCTGCGAGAATACGGGGAGGCAATCCGGGCCTTTGAAAAAGGTCTCGAGATAGCGCACCGCAGGGCCGGATCGCTAATTTCGTTTTATCACGGAGTGCTTCAGTACGAGCTAGGGGATGCGGGACTTGCGTTGGAATGTTTCCGGGATGCCCGGGCAGGCTGTGCCGAGGAGTGCGATACCATGGCTTTATGCAACAATGTCGGCACCTGCTACATGGCTCTGGGAGACCTGCATGCGGGCATCGAAGCCTTTGAGGAAGCAGAGAGCTCGTCCCCGTACTCCGGACGGCTGACAGCTCGCCAGATGCGGTCAGTGACATATGGTAACCTTGGCATCATTTACCTGAGCATGCGAGAGCATGATCTGGCATTGGAGTACTTCCGCAAAGCCCTTCGGGCGGCGAGAGAAGCAGGTAATGCCAGAGGAGTGGCAGACCAGCTTGCCAACCTGGGCCTCGCCTGTAAAGCAAAACAAGAATACGTCGCTGCTGCGAGATATTTTACGTCAGCGTTGAATTATTCATGCAGCATCGACTACCTGGAGGGCGTGTTATACGTGGGGGATCAGCTTCGCCAGGTACTATCGCTGGATTGCAGGCACCAGGACATTCCGCGTATAGAAAAAGACGTGGTCCGGCGACACCCCCGCTTTTCAAGCCTCCTCCTCGCAAGACGCAGGTAATCATTTTATACTCAACCGCTAATGTGAGACCAATGACAGACCGTGAGATCATTTCCGCCCTAAAGTACATATCTCGAATGAAGCCGTCATTCATGCTATCCGAGCTGCGGGACTACACAAAAGAGGAAGTGAGCACGGCAACCGTGTTTAAGATCGCAGGCCCGCTGCTGGAAGAGCTGGGCCTAAAGGCAGTGCCCGAGGGAGACGACTACAGGATCGAACGGCTACCCAGGACTGCACCACTCACACTCAACAAAGAAGAGCAAGAGCGCATGGACGTCTTTTTCAAGGCGCCCCGGGTATCGAGAAAGCTGGAAAAACTGATTGAGAGCTACGTGGAGCGAAAGGTCCGCAAACCGTGGGACTCTCTCGCGGTTTTAGAAAACATCCGGCAGGCGATCGTCGCACAGAAAGCCCAGTACTGGACAGAAGGCAAACCCCGCAATATCGATTACAGCAGCGGCTATAGTGTGCTTGGATACTTAGCCTACCAGTCACCGGTTTACCTGGTCCAGTTCGAACACATACTCTACGACCTGGCTAAAGGCGGCCTTCTCAAAGATCGGATAAAAGTGCTGGACGTAGGCACCGGCCCTGGTACGATACCACTCGCTATCACCGATTTTTACAATCGGCTCGATTCGGCAGAAGCAGTAGTCTATTCCATGGAAAAGTACGAGGAGAACATCGAAGCTTACCTCACGCTGGTACCGGAGTACGCCGGCCATAAAAGCCGGGTACGCATCGAGAAGCCGATCAAAGCGGACCTCATGGATAAACCCCAGATTCCCGACGGCATAGACCTGATGGTGTTCTCCAACGTCCTCAACGAGATCGAAGCGCCGCTGAACGACAAAGTCGACACGATCATGGCAATGGCCGCCCACCTGGCGCCCGATGGCAACATGGTCATCATAGAGCCGGCGGATAAAGAGAACTCCACGAGAATGCGCAGGCTCGTGAAGCGACTACTCATCAAAGGCATGGGCATGTATAGCCCATGTGCTTTCATCTGGTGCGACCGGTGTAAACCGGATTCATGCTGGAGCTTCGAAGAGAAAGAGGATATCCAGCCCACCGATCTCATGAAGAAGCTGGCCGATACCGAAGAGTCGTACAAGTACCTCAATACGGACATCAAGTTCTCCTACGCCATCCTGCGTAAGGATACTCTCACCAAGGAAACGTACAGGGTTCCCCGGCATGCGAGCTTCATGAAACTCTCCAAAGTGAAAGACCACGTGGAAAAACGCCTCAACATCGTGGCAACAGTCATGTCTTGCGATCTCGGCGATGAGAAAAATCACGTATTCAAGATCTGCGATGGCACACCGGCCGGTCCGACTTATGCAATGATAGCCAGGTTCAACATCAAGCCCGACAATGAAGCGCTAATTAAAGCGAAGTACGGGGATGTTTTAGAGTTTGAGAACGTACTGGTCCGGTACAATAAACAAAATGACGCAATCAATGTCCTCGTCAGCAAAGGCACCATCGTGACGCCGGTACACGAAATCGAGAACACGGATTAAAAGAAAAAGTAAAGACTGAACTGATACAACCTAATGGTTCAGTTTTTGGAACCTGGTGCTTTTAGGTTTGACATCGGCAGGCGGCTCTTGCTCTTTCGTGTAGTCCCGGGCCTTTTCGCCGGTGGTCCAGAACCGCTCCCGGATCAGCAGGATATTTCGCCGGAGTTCCATGAGAGGCTCGTATATCTCGTGAATCTCGTTCTTCCAGACATCTGACGTCCAGTTCTTCTGCTTTTCATCAATATCCATGAGCATCAGGAATACGTCGGAGTAGTGCTCCAGGTTCCTGACATCGTTCTCCAGCGTTTCTTCATCGGCGAGCATCTTGGCGATGATTGC
>CAZJRS010000068.1:0-20198 GCA_964548585.1 uncultured Methanocella sp.
ATCGGTGGAATCTCCACGCATCTGTGGAATCCACCTTCATCTGTGGAATCTGTGTACCTGGCACAGCGCAGCGATCGTGTTGATGAGTCGTGCCCTGTAAAAGCCTGTCTCAAAGTTGAATATATTCTGAACAAAATCAATTTTCTACTTGATCATCCAGACTCGGTGTAGTTGCCATTTCAATCGTTGCGACGCCTGCATCGACGATTTTGAGGCACGACATAACCAAAGGCTTGTACTTCTCGACAATTTTATAAACTGCCTTATCCCCATTGGCACTCGCCTTGACCACGATCCCCCGTGTCGTCAGCATGCGCATACACCGGCTCACGGTACCTTCATGTAGCCCCAGTTCGGTCGCCAGATCAATGTTCTGAATTCCAGGGCTGGCTATGATTGCTTTTAGTATCTCTTTGACATGGCTACGCCTGAGCATCGAGATCACCATCTTCTGGTCATCTGTGAAGGTGTTGGAGTTCTTGAAGTACCGGACGTACTTGCTACCATCGTCAAAAGACGTGAGGTTCTGATTTAAGGACAGGATTAATAGGTGGTACCGTACAGTCCCCACGTTAAGGTTTAGTGTTCTCTTGATGTCGTACAGCGTGAAACCGGGCTGTTCCTCGATCAGCTTCATGATCTTGTCTCGGTTCGCATTCCGGTGGTCGAAGATCATCAGCGCCGTTGCAGAAAAGATAGTAATGCCGCCAGGATTCAGTCAGAACACCAGTCGATAAAACATACATGGGTTAATATATAGTTTATGTCATAATCGGTTAATTATTCAGTCGATTAAAAATGTTTTAACGGAGTGAGAATACCAGATAATAAAACGCTATTCGTAATCAAGTGTCTTACGAGCAACACGGATTACGAGAGTGGTATAAATCATTTTAATAGAAGTGAACATTATCCTTATTCAACCCCGATCGAAGTCTGGAAACGATTCACATCATCGAGGTCATCTGTCAAATGCGCTTTGAGTGCAGCGCCGTACCGCTCATTGACCATATAACAGAGTCCATCGTTCTTTGGAGTGTTTTTAACGATTACACCGCTGACTTGCAGTTCCCGGAGGTACTTACTCACGGCACTTTCCGGCATGTTCAGCTCCCTGGACATCCCCAGGTTGCTGGAGCACCGCCCTTCGGTAATTAATGCTAGAAGCCGGCGTATCGGCTCTCGTCTGATCATGGCGATGACCTGTTTTTCATCATCCGAGTAACTAGATGAATTTTTAAAGTAGCGGATGAATTTCGTATCGTCGGTATAAGTGGTAATTTTGTGGTTTAATGTCAGAACTAGAAGGTGGTATCGCACAGTACCCAGATTGATGCATGAGTGCCTTGCAAGCTCGTGCTGGGTCAAGCCGGGGTACTTATAGATAAGTTCCTGTATAGCGATTCGGTTTTGATTTTTATCGAGCCTGGACCGGGCTCTTGTGACTGTGCCAGCGACGAAGAGTCTCAGCAGTAGATAGATTGTTGCGACGATAATACCTGCTGCCACGTTAATCGTTGCTGCTGAGAATCTGCCATCGCTGGTTTCGTAGTAGACTGTACCGTTCTGCTCTACCATGCGGGTTACAAAGGAGTCAATCTGCTTTTCCCATACCAGGTCGCCGGCCCGGTTGTATGCATATATACCGCCTGCGTAGGTACACTTGGATTTGTTCCAGACAAGAGGAGCCTCGTAGTTGTAAGCCCAGTAGCTCACATAGACAAGCTTATCGCCCGCCATAACTCGCTTTTCTGTGAAGTTCTGGATATAAGATGTATCAGAGTACTGGGAGTATTGGACCCGACTCAACTTTTCGATCGACCGGTTATCGGACAAATCGAGTTTAAAGCGATACCAGGGCAAGACAGTCTTCGCTAAACTTTCAGTGAGGATTACCGTATTCTTATGATCTGGCTCGATCTTCTGACTCCAAAGGAACTCCCCGGTGATAACATCGTACGCTGTTAGAGTCAAGTCATTCAGGTGATCGAGCCCGATCTCTGGTGAATAGCCGGTGGTCGCCTCATACAGGATTCCGTCGGATAGCACGCTGTCGAAGTAGTACCGATCGGAGAGATTTTGTGTCGCGACTTCATTGCCATCAGGGCTGAGCACGGTAAGCTTATAATCGTAGGAGACGTCACCTGGGTAAGCTCGTACGAGGTATAATCGATCGGTAGTATCGAAGCCGATAGGTATCGTAGAGGCGCCATATGCCTTTTTCCACTTCAACTCCCCGGTCCGATCTATAGCAGCGATACCGTCGTTAACGAATACGTAATTTAAGCCTTTGTGACTAATGATCTGGCCGATGGAATAGCTTTTTACTTCGCCCATGCCCAGGTCGGACAGGTTCTGGCTCCAGGTTAGCTTACCGCCAGATGTATAGGATTTGAGTATCCAGCCACCGCCAGGGTACTGGTACTGGACGAAGTGAATGTCTCCCGACTCGTCCACAGACGGGGTGTAAAAAACGCTGCCCAGTTTCCAGAGATACGTGCCGTTCTGGTCATAGGCGGTGATATCGTGAGTATTATAGAGATAGACGGTGTTGTTTACCGCGAATAGTTTGGCTTCATAAAGGGTATAGCAGGGTACGCTCCAGAGCAGTCTGCCATCGGCCGAGATTGCGACGATCTCGCCTTCGCCATCCCACAGCACCCGGTCATTAGACTTGATGAGAAAATAGTTGTTGTCACCAATAGCCGCGGCCTGGTCGATGCTGACATCAGAAAAGTCGGCCAGACCACTCTCAGGCATAGGGAGGTTGAGACTCCACTTTTGTATTCCGTTCTGACCTATTGCGTACATCTGGTTACCGGCGATGGTGATGAATGTATCATTATTACCCACGTATATCGCATCGGTTCTGAGGTAGGAGGAGTTTAGTGACCACTCGCGAACATGGCCAGAGTTTTCCGACATAATAACCATACCCAGAGTCACGGAGAGAAACAGCAGGAGTGCAACGATAACGTATTGGAAGATCTCGCTCCGCCTCATAATATAACCAGATGACTAATAAGCGGATGGTTAAATATACGTTATCTCAGAATCGTATAAGATTAATTATAACATGGGATTTAATTATTGAGTAGAATCTGTTATTAATATGATAAGCCTGCTTTTCTCCCGGAACTGCAGCTTTTACGACCACATCTCTGGCTGCTAGTAGGCGCATCTGCTTACTGACTGCACTTTCGGGGATATCCAGCTGCTTCGCAATCTCGGCATTGGGTAAGCCTGGCTGATCAGAGATGAAGCACAGCAGGCGGCGAATCTGCTCTCTTCTTGCAAGGGATATGATCAACATCTCGTCAGGAGTGTACATCTTGGAGTTCCTGAAGTACCGAACGTACTTGTCCCCATCGTCGAATGTAGAAATCTTGTGGTTCAGCGAAAGGATCAGTAAGTGGTACCGGACAGTGCCTACGTTTATCCCGGCCAGTCTGGCGATCTCATGCAGGGTCATGCCTGGATGGCTTTCAACCAGTTGTATTAAGCAGGATCTGTTCTCGTTTTTATCTATCCGGGATCTTGCCCTGGCTATGGTACCCAGCCCTAAAAAGCGCAGAAGGACGTAGGCTACAGCAGCTATGGCTCCTGCTGCCAGGCCGGTGCTGGCAGCGGAGAGTTTACCGTCATTCGTGCGATAATATACTGTTCCGTTATTTTCAACTGCAGAGATAACATAGGAGTCGATCTGCCTGCTCCAGACGAGTTTGCCATCCCGATCAAGCGCATATATGCCGCCAGTGTAAGTGCAGTTGGACTTACCCATAATGACAGGATATTCGTAGTTGTACGCCAGGTAGCTCATATAGATGTTATTCTGGCCTGCCATGACACTACTTGATGATCCGTTGCGGATGGTTGCGCAGCCGTAGGGAATCGCGTGTTTCCGGTACACTGTCGAGGGCGGCAGCTTGTTGTCCCCTATAACGGTTTGCGCATCCCCATAGTTAAGGATAGCCGCTATGACTGATTCGTTTGTAAGCACCGTCTGTTTTGGGCTTGTACTTGCATTGAAGCTCCACAGAGCCTTGCCAGTCCGAGCATCGTACGCAGTCAGCCGGTATGGGTTGATATCGTCCAGATATTCTACCGATCCGGGAACCGACCCTGCGCTGTAAGCGATGCCATTGCTGATCGAATGTGCCGGAGCAAGCTGGAAATCCAGCGGCAGATCGAACGTTTTTTCAGCTCCGTCCGGGCTTAGGACGTGGATTTTTCTCTCTTTTAAGTCGTTTACCGAGTCGATCCAGGCAACGTCCGGGCTTTCCTTGCTATAGATACGCTCGAGTAGGTAAATGTTACCCGCGGTATCAAACGGTGAGTTACCGTCCAGATAGTATAAATCAACATTGTAGAGAGAACCCGCGTACTCTTTGGCCCATAGCAAACTGCCATTGCGGGAGATCGCAGCGACTCCGTCCTGCAACCACAGGTAAAGAATACCATTGTGATAGATTGGCATCTGCCCTATGCTACCGGCTGCACTGGAGAGATTGTAGTCAGCCGTATAGTGGCTCCAGTAGATCGAGCCGTTGGGATAGTATGCCTTCAGGTTGCTTGGGAATTCGTTCTTTGCCCCGTAGGGACCTATGGCTGTGAAGACATAGCCGGTCTCATCCATCGAGGGTGGATAATCTATATCGGTGATACTCCATTGCAACACACCATCGGGGTTGTATACATCATATCTGCCGTCGTTGTACAGGTACAGGCGACCGCCGGTAGCGTTCAGTTTGGCGTCAGAGCGCATGTCAGATTCGGAGATATTTAGCACGTGACTCCACAGTGGCTTTCCGGTTTCTGATATCGCCAAAAGTTCTCCCCGGTAGAAGGGTATCTGTCCCTCGCTGGGCTGGATTACCAGGTAAATTGTACCGTTCCAGGAAGCTGCTGCTAGCAGGTTCCAGTTTGTGCCGTAATCCGCTATGTGCTCAGGGTCAGGAGGCACGGTGCTCCATTTTTCCGCGCCCTCTTTGCTAATTGCGTGGATCGTCTTCCCTTCGGTCAGGTAGATAGTATCGTTATCCCCCACGAAGAAATTGTAGGGGTGTAAACCCTTATCCATGGCCTGAACAGTCCACGTTTCCGCAGTGACAGTGCTGTTTTCAGCCACTGTGAAAGTGAGGACTACACCGAAAAATATGATCAATGTTACGATTGCTGTCATGAACAGCTGGCTCTTTTCCATCCAATCACCGATCTATCACAAGTCAAGAGCTTAAATATATGTTATGTCAGGATCGGGAATTATTTTGCGGCATAGTCGATCTTCTGCTGTGGCAGACAATATCGTTTAAAAAAAGAAGAATGCCCGTTCCGGGCATTTTGTATCAAGCTTAGAGTTTCTTAAATCCAAAGGATTCCATGCAGACGTCAGCGTTGATCGCGCCGGCGATGTAGGTCTCGCCTGTAGATATATCGTTGACGACTACTTCTGCCGGGGCAAAGATCCCTGGGTCGAGCTTGTAGAAGTCGAAGTTGGCTGCCTTGAAGATGTTGTAGAACGGCTTGCCGTAGTCCTTCGAGCTGGACGAGGGGATCTTGGCGACGTAGTCCTTGATGTTGCCACCGTCTACGGTTAAGGTGACACTGCCGTGGTAGATCGAGGCGTCGTTGGTGGTGCCCATTGCGACTGCCGCGTCCTTCTTGACGGGGGGAATCGGGGCGCTGCCGAAGGCGCTGACGATGTGCCGGGTGTCGAAGCCGAGCTCGGCTAACTTGTAGATAGCCATCTCGACGACACGGCCTGCGATCTGGACAGAGCCCACAGGGCTGTTGGTCGGGGCAACGAGCGCGACAACGTCGGATGAGTCGACGCCGCATTCGGTGGCGATGTAGTCCATGACCTTTTCGCTGGGCAGTTTGTCAGACTCGAGGGCGATAACTGCGAAGTCGTAGTCATCTTCGTACTCAATGACTTCGTAGGTGTGCTTGGGCTTGAGTGCAAGTGCCCTGGCGGGGCCGGAGCCCATTGCGAAGTACCCATCCTGGGATATCCTCCAGCCGGCTTTCTGAGCACCGAGACAGGCGAGGCTCGGGAAGTCGGTGGAGACCTCTATGAACGGGTAGAAGATCTCGTGCTTGAGCCTCTTGTGAGTCAGGCTGGTCTGAGCCAGGCCACCCATACAGACCTGGGTAAACAGCAGTCCTGCCTCGTAGCCGGCTTTCGCCTTCACGCCGCAGTCGATGACGACAGAATCGTTAGCGAGGGTGTGGGGCTCGATTTTGTAGTCCTCCGCAAAATCAAGCATCTCCTCCACGATAGAATAGGAAATTTCGTTGATGCTAATCAAGATATCACCAAAATGTAATGGCTGGCATAGGCTTTTAATGTTTTCCCTTTGATATTAACCGTATGGCGGCAGAATAGGTGAAACACATTCACTGTGATTGATGTCGCGTCCTCCCGACAAACAGAAAATTATTAAACAGTAAAGCTGATATTCTTACGGCTTAAAAGGAATGACAATCATGATTTTACCAGATGTCCAGGCCACACGGTCCGAAGTGGCGATCAACTTGTCCCGTGTAGGTGTCACGAACGTTAAAAAGCTTGTTAAGGTCGCCAGGCAAGACAAGCGGCCTATTATCCTGATTTCCACTTTCAACATGTATGTGGACCTTCCGTCGGAGCGGCGGGGCGCTAACCTTTCCCGGAACTTTGAAGTCATCGACGAGGTGCTGGAAGAGATGGTCAAGTCCCCGGTGTACGAGATTGAAGACCTGTGCGGAGAAGTAGCCCGCCGGCTGCTAAACCGGCACGAGTACGCGACTCGGTCTGAGGTCCATATGGACAGCGAGCTGATCGTCAAGCGACGGACTCCGCAGACGGATGTGCTGTCGCAAAAGGTAGTCAAGGTCTTCGCCAAGGCGATGGCTTTGAGAGGAGAGACGATAGATGTCCGCAAGGTCATTGGCGCCGAAGTGATAGGAATCACAGCCTGCCCATGCGCCCAGGAGATCATGCGAGTCTCGGCAGAGACTGAGCTGCAAAGCCTCGGTGTTGCACAGGACAAGATCGATGCGTTCCTTAAGAAAATACCGATGGCTACCCACAACCAGCGTGGCCGCGGCATCATCTCGATCGAGACGTCAGGGGACAATGAGGTACCGCTAGATAAGCTAATCGATATCATCGAGCACTCCATGAGCACCATGAGCTTTGAGCTGTTAAAGCGGGGTGACGAGTACGAAGTGGTTCGTAACGCCCATATCAACCCCAAGTTCGTCGAGGACTGTGTCCGAGATATGGCCCAGCGAGTTCTAACGGATTTCAAGGATCTCCCGGATAATGCGGTCGTCAAGATCAAGCAGATCAACGAGGAGAGTATTCACCAGCACAACGCGTTCGCGGAGCTCTCGACCACGATGGGGAAGCTGCGGACAGAGATTGGGAATTGAAAATCCGAAGTGCGTATCCAAAAGTATACTGTCGCCAGTCCCTGGCGACGATTTTTATATTCTTTTTTAACTTCCGGTCAAGCTTTTTGAAACTAAATATTGTCTCTTGATAAGATAAAGCTCAAATATGTGCAGCATCATGTTTCGACCATGCGAACTCTGACTGTAGCTATTATTTCGGCGCTGTTGCTGACTGCGCTATTTATCATTGCTGCGGTACCGCTGGCCGTGGCAGAAGATGTAATCATACCGATCGGGAAGGATCAGAAGATCACCGATAATATCAAAGCTCATCTGGTACAGGTGAGTGTGCTGGGTATGCCGATAAGTAACGAAAACTGGGTTGAAGGAGGCCCGGAAAATTATCTCTGGCCGACATTGTACTATTATTATGAGAATACAGGCTCAGTAGATGAAACCGGTCATCTTACGATCAGATTTAAAGATGATAAGGGTGACACGTATAAGGCCGTAGATGCGGGTACTATGGATAAAATCAGCCCGGGACAAAAGTCGGGAGAACGGACTCTCACGGCCCCCATTCCAAAGGACAGGAAACTTGTGAGCATGACCGTGGTCAAAGGCTTCGACGAATACCAGTACGAGCTAACCTATCCGTCTGCAACCACCGCAACTTCGACCACACCGGCCAGTACCGGCCAGCCGGCTGGCACGAGTGCGCCCTCAGCCAAACTTTGCTTTGGCTCATGGGGTCTGCCGCTCTTGATCGGCGGAGTAGTCGTGCTTGGCACAGGTTTGAGGTTTAGCCGGAAAGGCAGAAAGTGATCGCTCAGATCACTTTCATTTATTAGGTGTGTCTCCGTGGTATCGAATACTCTGTACGTTCTGGTTTTGGCTGCCTTTCTATTCATCGTGTTCATGGGTATTGCCGTTTTCATGACATATATGGTCATGAAATACCTCATCGACTACGACACGTAGTAAAATCGCACCCACACCATCGTATGACAGAAATCAGCTTTTCCAGTGAGCTGGAAAAAACAGCCTTACGGACCCCTTCACTAAAGTCGCGGATCGAGATCGTGACCGCGTTTTTCCCAGAACTTGATCTGATCCGCTTCGGCAAAGCTTCCCGAAGCGCGTATTATGACCCCCGAAGTGGCACGATCCGGCTGACAGGCCACAGCAGCACATATGTGATCGGGCATGAGATCACTCACCTGCTGCAGGATGGGCGGTTCTTGCCAGCAGATGTGATACCATACCCAAAGGGGGAGCGATCCTGCGATCTGTATCTTTTCGCCCGCAGCCCGTACCTGGTGGCGGATATCTGGGACACCAGAGATCATAGTTACCTCGGCAAAGGTCTTCACCTGGCCCGGCTGAGAGATAACTTTACGAAAGCAGAAGGACAGCAGATGATCCACGAAGTATGCGCCGAGGCAGTCAAGAAAAGAGAGATGGGAAAGCGAGATTATATCCAGTGGGCAGAACGGGCGATCAATGAGCGGATAGATGAATGAGGTTCCCGAGCGCCACCATGATACCGGGCTGTTTTCGATATCCTTAAATACCTGTATGCTCAATCCCGTACCCTGTCACCAGCGGTGAAACCATGAACTATTTCGTCACACTGACCACAGGCTGTGATCTCGAATGCAGGTATTGCTACGGGGAGTGCTGTGATACTTTCGATGACTACGACGATGGCCTCGATTATGACTATTTTCTTCCCCGCTCGGTCACGTATCCGACGGAGGATTTAATCAGTTTTCTAGCCCAGGATCCGGGCTCTACGGTCATATTTTATGGAGGGGAGCCGCTGCTGGAACTCCCGAAGATGCTGGAGTTTATGGATCGGCTGCCAGCCAAACGGTTTTTACTACACACAAACGGGACGATGCTGGATGCAGTGCCTGCTGATTACCTCCGCCGCCTGCATACGATCTCGATTTCCATCGATGGTGACCGTGAGCTGACCGACTATTACCGGGGCAAAGGTGTCTATGACAGGATTATAGACAATGCCAGGGTTGTCCGGAATAAGGGTTATTCGGGAGAGATCATCGCCCGGATGACTGTCATGGAGGATACGGAGATCTATGGCCAGGTAATGCACCTGCTCAGTAACCCGGATTTCTCATTCCCCAGCGTCCACTGGCAGCTAAACGCCCTGTTCTGGCGTAACGACCGTAAAAAACGTCACTTTTCACAATGGGTCAGGGACAGCTATAACCCGGGTATCACCCGGCTGGTGAAAGAATGGCTTCGGGCTATGCGGGACGAAGGCAGGGTATTAAAATTATACCCCTTTGTAGCGGTCATGCAATCGCTACTCTGCGGGGAACAAACTCAGCTCCGCTGCGGAGCTGGCTGGGCAGAGTACAATGTACAGACGGACGGCAACCTGTCTCCTTGCCCGGTGATGTCGGGGATGAAAAATTTTTACGCGGGCAATATCGCAGCCGACCCTGCGAGTGTTAAAAAGATACCGATTGGCGGCAGATGCAATACCTGCGACATCAAGGGCATATGCGGAGGCAGGTGCCTGTACGCTAACGTCACCATGAAATGGGGCGATGAAGGCTTTGATGAGGTATGCGGTACAATCAGGCACCTGGTAGGCGAGCTACAAAATGCGCTGCCGGAAGTGAGGCGACTCATCGCAGCCGGGCGCATCAAGCAGAGCGACTTTGATCACATGCGCTACAATAGCTGCGAGATCATACCTTAATCTCACCACAATTGGGTTTAATTTTCAAACGCCAAGACGCCAAGGCATTTTTATATTAAATATTGATCTAATCCTGGCGTCTTGGCGTCTTGGCGTTTGAAAATCGACCGGTTTTGTCAGCGGAACTTAACCGCAGGCGATCATTCCAATCTGGTTTTCTCACCCCATGAACACGAAGGGACTGGTCAGGCTTCCGTACGTCGGGCCGGTCACCACTGGGTTACCTGGCTCTGTGAACGGATATGAGTAGCCGTAATTTAAATACGTTGCATACTCCGGGTCGCCGTAGATGACGCCGGGCTCGGGGACGCCGTAGGGGTAGTTTGCCGGGTTCTCGTAGATTGCCCCGGAAGGCACGCCGTAGTTGTGATCGACGTAATAGGGTACGCCCGCTCCATAAGCCATTGTATACGGTAGGTCATAGCCCCAGCTAGATGGCGCCGGGTTATCCCGCAGCGCAGCAATTTTCACAGCTTCCGGACCTCGTATCGCAGGGTCGCAATTATCGATTTCGGCAACAGCAATAGTGCTGATGCATAAAAGCATAGCTAACAGTAATGGAATTATTGTCCACCTCATATTACCTCACCCGTTTTTACTCTGGTTCGCCGAAATATATCGGTTATTTACCATTTCCGCAGGAACTGTAGGTATGAGGCTAAATAAAGCGCATTAACATTGTCAAACTACGCATGCACATGCCTGAGAGCCGCCAGGTCACAACAAAAAATGGCCATATTTTAAGTAGGCATGTCACAACATATCCGCGGGATGATCATGATAATTCCAGTATTAGACAAGGAACTTTGCATATCCTGCGGCAACTGTGTAGATATCTGTCCTGACGTGTTCAACTGGGATGTGGATGATAAAGCCATAGTCGTGGACCCTAACGGATGCGGCACCAAATGCCCGGACTGCCAGGAAGCAGCCGACTCATGCCCGACAAATGCTATCACGATCCAGGAAGGCAGTGGAGCAGAAGCAAGCGAAGCTGCCGGCCAATAGTGCTTTTTGCGGAGTTACCACAACGACACAACGAACACGACAGATAAAAATAACTACGGCGACACAACGATAAACAATCAACCACAACGACACAACGATAAACAATCAACCACAACGGCACAACGACACAACGATTTTTAGTAATAGACAAATTAGATTCCTATTGAGTAAAAAACGCCGTGCCGTTGTGCCGTTGTGGTGAAAAAACAAACGCCGTGCCGTTGTGGTTAATAGAGAATTAGGGTAGAGTTATTAAAAAAGAATAGCCCGGGGTTGCCCCCGGTGTTTGTTTTACTGTAGCAGCTTGTGTAGCTCGAACTTGAAAGGCCCGAGTTTGCCGCCGTAGTTGCCTGCGGAGATCTTGACGACGCCCGGTATGGTGCATGCCGCCTTGATGCCGACTGCCATTGCCTGGCCGACGGTTGCTTCGTCGATACCGTCGATGACGATCTCGTAGACGCCGTTGACGTTCGCCGGAAGCTGGCTTTCGACCTTGCTCTTGAGGGACGGGCACATCTTCTCGTTGGTCGAGGCCTTCATGAACTTGCTGTACTTGTTCGAGCCGACCTTGCTGCCGGAAGCGACGATGCCGCCGGGGAAGGGCATGATGCAGCCTTCGACCTGGTTGATGGCATCGACTGCGGCCTGGGCAGCGATGAGGGCTGAGCCCTGGGTTTCGGCCATGATGAAGAAGTTGCCGCCGGCAACGCCCTTCTTGACGCCGAATTCCTCTTCGGTGATGAAGTCGCCGTTCATGATGGGAATGACGAAGACATTCCTGCCGCCGACTACTGCCTTGGTCTCAAAGCCGTCGCCAAAGAAGTGGAGCTTGACATCGACCTTCTTCTCGAGAGTCTTGTCTTCCATGCGCTCGAATGGCAGCCAGTTGAATACGGCTGTGGTCGGTGCGGTCATGATACAGTCGCCGAGCCTCTCCAGGAGTTGCTCCTTGACGTTGTCCTTCTTAGGGTGACACACCATGATAACGTAGCCAGGCCTGCCATCAGGAGTCTTGCTCGACGGCAGGAAGCAGTCGATGCCAGCTTCTGCCGGGCAGCCGATGACAGACGTTGCGAAACCAGTGGCCTCGGTCGCTGCGATCCTTGCGTAGTACTCGGTCGCGGCGGTGATCAGTACTCTCGATACCTGGATTCCGAACGCCTCTGCATAGGTGTCCTCGATCTCTACATTGTTGATCTTCATGTATAATCTCCTCCCGGTTAAAAACTTATAGAGTAATAGCTTTTAGGTTATATCTAAGTTTCCATGAAGGGAAAGGGAGTACTGTAGCCTCCGGGCAGTATGCGAGAGAGATGCCGCCGACGGAGCAGGTGGGCTTTAAAAGCCTCGATCCCGTGCCGGGGCTAAGGGCAGCATTCATAAAACTTCATAAAACTTATGACCGACATTGGCCGGTTTCCCCGATGCCGCCCTCGGAAGCCCGGACCCGACCGGGGTTACGCTGGCGGGTTTTTGGCGATCGTACCACTGATCAGCATCGAGTTTATATTCATAGTGTTGATTTTGCCCGCCGGGCAGTTAAAAGGCGTGATTAAGAGCATATAGCCATAAAATCCCGAAGCAGGAAGCAGACTAACATGAGATGGGGGGCATTACAATCGATCAAGGTGACGTTAGCCATTGTCATACTGGCATGCATCGTCACGGTATTGTTTAGCGATATACTGGTAGAAAATGCATATGCCAGGGCGGACTTTGTCAAGTGGTCAAACCGCAGCGCGAGAGTCCTGGAGCCAGGGGATTATAATACAAACGGAACCTGCTCCAACAAGATATGTAGCTGGAACGGGACACAAGGAATCGGCAACCTGGGCATAGGCAATAGTAGTGTGGCGGCTTTTACGAATAATACAACGAAAGACGAAACGCTGTATCCCGACTATGATCTGCAGGGTGTGGTGACCACGAGAAATTCGCAGTACCCCGACGTGAACTGCATATCGGGTGAGAGGATCAGTAAGGCGCTTGACTTCGGATCTGGCAACGTGTCAGAGAATAGCACTGAAAGCAACCAGACCATATCGGGCAACAGTACAGAAGAAGCATCGAATACCAGTGCTGAAAACGCAACTTCGACAACTTCAGCGATGGAAAATGCCGCGAGCGGCAGTGTCGGGAAGACTCCGGGTATCTTTTCCTACGGCGAGCCATATCCCGGTATCCTCGATGAATACCCGGTGGAAGCAGCCGCAGTTTACGGAAAGATGAACGGTCTCAGAATGCCTGACGGCAGGCTGATCGACATCGGAGTCAAAAGTATAGGGTATGAGTATTAAGCTATAGCAAATGTGTTGATAGCCTTGATAGCATCAAGGCTATTCACCACAGGACATTTTCTTAAAAAAAACAGCCTGGGCATGACTTGTCGCCCGGCAGTTATCTGCGCCCTTCAGCCACTGAAGAAATCGTTGAAGAAGTACGATCGATCCATGACCAGGCTTTCATCACAGGTCTGCGCGATTACAGGACTAATCGAGAGATCTCCTCCAAAGTGGCTGGAACCTTGCGGAGTCAGCGCGATCGCCAAGCTTTCGGCGTCCGTGTGCACCAGTGTATTGGTATTAAACTCGTTGATCACGTAAGACCCCTGTGAAAACGGCGCTCCGTATGTAAATCCGGGCCCGACGACATAGGGAATCCCGATGTTGATCGGTCCGGTCATGGCTCCTGCCTGCTGCGCGAGCAAGACTGTCACGATGGACATTAGTAAAAGACAACTGATACCTACCCTCATGATTAACTAACCTCTTAACCCGGAGTATTAATCGTCTCATGGGTTGATAAGTATTATTATAAAAATGGCTGGAAGATGTTTTTTATGAAAAATTATGAAAAAGGATTTTTATAGCTGGTATCGGCGGCTGACTTCTGGCCAGTGGCAGATCTGGGCAAGACCCGGCCGCAAAAGGTATTGCCTAAAAACGCGTGTAAGCCATAGTCAGGAGATGCAATGCAACCAGACTGGTGATTCGCTTGATCGAAACAAAAGATTTGACCCGCTCGTTCGGAAGCGTAACGGTGGTAGACCGCCTTAACATGTCGATACCGTCGGGCGAGGTATTCGGGTTCCTTGGGCCTAACGGTGCCGGGAAAACTACGACGGTGCGGATGCTCGCGTGCCTAATAAAGCCCAGCAGCGGCATGGCTACGATTGATGGGCTAGACGTGACTAACGAGAAAGATGCCATGCAGGTGCGCGGCCGAGTCGGCCTGCTGACAGAAACCCCTGGCCTGTACGACACGCTCAGTGCTTTCAAGAATTTGCGGTTTTACGGGCGGTTATACGATGTCCCGGAGCCGGGGCTGAATGAACGCATCGAGCATTACCTGAAACTGCTCGGGCTGTGGGAAAAGAGGGATCAGCCGGTGGGTAGCTATTCCAAGGGCATGAGGCAGAAAATTGCCATAGCACGGTGCTTGCTTCACGATCCAAAGGTACTCTTCCTCGATGAGCCGACGTCGGGTCTTGACCCGGAAGCGTCTCGGATCGTGCGGGACTTTATACTTGAACTTAAAAAGGAAGGCCGAACGATCTTTATATGCACGCATAACCTGGATGAGGCGGACCGTCTCTGCGACAGGATCGGCATATTTAAAGGCCGACTGCTAAGCGTAGACACCCCGTCACACCTGAAGGATAAGCTGTATGGCAGGCAGGTCCAGGTTAGACTTCGGAAGGCAGACAAGGAGATTGTGGATTCGCTAAGGTCACTCGATTTCGCCAGCAACATAGAGGTGCATGGCAATATTGTCACGCTGAGTGTCAGCTCGCCTGAGCAGGATAACCCGGATCTGGTCAGAGCACTGGTAAAAGCAGGAGCTGACGTGCAGTTTATCTCGGAGAGCAGCAGAAGCCTCGAAGAAGTGTATTTCAACATTATGGGGGAGAAGCAATGAACATGAAAAAGATCAGGCTCATCGTCGAGAAAGAGTTCGATGAGATCATGAAGAACAAGATGATCCTGGGTTCGATCCTGCTGATGCCCCTCCTGTTTGCGATCGTCATTCCGCTTGCCATGCTGATACCGGCACTGCTATCGCCGGATCAGCTGGACTCGAACGAGACCATGAGTCTGACCAGCAACGTGCCTGGTGTTGAGGGTATGAACGCACAGGAGGCGTTTATCGTCTTTATGACTTCTGCCATGCTGCCGTTCTTTATGATATTGCCAGTGTTTTTGCCAACGATCATATCATCTTACAGTATCATAGGAGAGAAGAGAAACCGAACTCTTGAGCCGCTGCTCGCCGCGCCCATTTCCATTGATGACATCCTCATCGGCAAGACCATTGCCGCACTCCTGCCAGGGCTGGTCTTCACATGGATTGCCGCAGCCATTTTCTCGGCCCTTGTATGGCTGATCACCCACAATATCGTACACAGGATACTGGTCCCGGACCTGACATGGCTGATTGGCCTGTTCGTGCTTGGGCCGCTGCTGGCGTTCCTCGGCGTGATGATCACCGTGATCATTTCTTCCCGCGTCAATGATCCCAGATCCGCTCAGCAGGTCAGTGTAGTACTCATCTTGCCCGTCATGGCCATATTCATGGCGCAAATGCTGGGGCTTATGATGATCAACACGACCATTGTGATAGTAGTCTGCATAGTCACGTTTATCGTAGATCTGGCCGTGATCAAGATTGGCAGTAAGTTGTTTGACCGTGAAGAGATACTAACTCGCTGGAAATAGACAGCGGACTCCACGGTATTTCTTTTTTTATAAGCAATCACATTTATATTGGTTAATATTTATATATATCCTGATTACTTATCATCTTGTGGCCATGGTGATTGAGACTTCGTCGCTAGGTAGGCGTTTTGGAGATCTGACAGCAGTAGACGATGTCACAATCAGTGTCGGAAAAGGAGAGGTATACGGGTTCCTGGGGCCGAACGGCGCCGGGAAGACCACAACGGTGAGAATGCTCACCTGCCTGATCAGTCCGACCAGCGGGAGTGCGACCGTGTGCGGCCTGGATGTCCGGGATAAGCAATCAGCCACTACCATCAGGAAAAAAGTCGGCATCCTGACAGAGAGCCCGGGTTTTTACGAAACGCTCACAGTCTGCCAGAATTTGCGCTTTTTCGCAGACCTGTACCACGTCGACCGGCGGTTGGCAAACCGGGGGATCGAGCGATACCTCCGGCTGTTTAACCTGTACGATAAAAAAGATCAGATCGTAGGAGGCTTTTCCAAGGGCATGCGCCAGAAACTTGCGCTGATCCGCTGCCTGCTCCACGAACCAGAGGTACTCTTCCTCGATGAGCCTACCGCGGGACTGGACCCTGAGTCAGCCCGGGTTGTGCGTGAAGCCATTATAAGCCTTAAAAATGAAGGCCGCACCATCTTCCTCTGTACCCATAACCTGGATGAAGCCGAACGGCTTTGCGATACTGTGGCCATCATCGATCACCGGGTTCTGTATGCCGGTAGCCCCGGTTCGCTCAAGAATAGCGTATACGGGCGAAAGCTGGTTATCCGGCTGGAAAAGGTCAGCCCGTCAATCTACGAGGCAGTCTCGGATATGTCCACCGTCGAAGCCATCGAGAGAAGCGGCGACCGCATGATCCTGCAGGTCAGCGATCCGGACAGGTATTGCCCGGATATCATCGATACGATAGTCCGTGCCGGCGGCAGAATACACTCAGTGGGCGAACAGAGACACTCCATGGAAGATGTCTACATCAAGCTGATCGGTGATCGCTATGAATATTGATACCGTCGTCATCGTGAGAAAAGAGCTAGAGGAGCTGCTGAAGAACCGGTATATCCTTTCCACCATGGCGAGCTTCCCGATCATATTTTCGATCGCAATTCCCATGATTTACCTGCTCACGATCCCGGTCAACCTGACCAAAGGCGACGTATCCATGTTGTTCGGCCATGTGCCCTATTTTGACGCCATGTCCCCCCGGCAGATCATCCTGTACTTCCTGGTACAGAGTAACTTACCATTCTACCTCTTGATGCCAGGCCTGATGCCGACACTCATATCATCCTATAGCATGGTAGGCGAAAAGAAGAACGGCACACTGGAGCCCTTGCTGGCGACACCTGTAGCCTCCGAGGACATCCTCTTCGGGAAAACCATGGCTGCTGTCATCCCATCAGTCCTGATCACCTGGATCTCATTCCTGATCTATGCAGTGTTAATAGATATAGCAACGATCGGCTCGTTCGGATATATGCTACTACCAAACAAGGTCTGGCTCATCGTAGTTTTCATTACCGCCCCGCTGCTCGCCATTCTCTCAGTATACGCCACAGTCCTGATCTCTTCCCGCATGACAGATGTCCGAGCATCCCAACAGGTCAGCGCGGTCATTGTCGTCCCGATCATGGGTGTCTTCGTGCTCCAGTTGTTCGGCATGATCACGATCGACCTGTTCTCCATGATAGCAGTCAGCCTCGGGCTGCTCGTCATAGATATAGTGCTGATATGGACCGGGAAAGCGTTGTTTAAAAGAGAAGAAATACTTACCAGGTGGGGCTGAATCGATCCCGATATGCCTTGGTTTTTTAACGCAAAGAGACAAGGCTTATTATCCAGCTGCAATATTGTTGTCTCTTTCGTATGAAAATCCAATCGGGAACAGTGTAAAAAATTAGCCATTGTACCTAAGAGCTTTTGCCAGTGCCTCGGATATGTCCACGATACCGGGTATGTCCTCAGACAGGTGTACCTGACACTGGGGACAGGCCGTAAATACTACATCGGGCGCCATTGCCCGGATATCGTCCACTTTCCGGGCTTTGAGTTGCCGGGACAGGCTTAGGTCGTTTCGCCTGACGCCGCCTCCCGCCCCACAACACCGATCGGCCTCGGGCAGCCGCCGGTAATCGTACATTGCAGACAGGATCTGCTCCGCGACGACCATGGTATACGGGGACACGTTTCGGTACAGGTGGCATGGGTATTGCATTGTCGCGATCAGGTCACTTCGAGCTACGTCGGAGTACAGCCGGTAGCGATCGTATAGATCGAGGTAATGTAGTACCTCGAATTCATCCTGATATTCAAGAAAAGTGGAAGTACACCCAGGGCAGGACGTTATGATAGTCTCAACCCCTAAAGCCCGCAGCATCCCCAGATTTTTTTCCAGCATCCGGCGGGCGAGGTCGAACCGGCCTATGCGGTTCAGCGGCGAACCACAGCACACCTCGGGTATGCGAGTATATTCAATCCCCAGATAGTCCAGGCTATACTCGATAGCTGCCGAAATACCGCCAAGGCGGTGATTTGTAAGGCAGCCGGCAAAGTAGGCTACTTTTCGGTTTTTCGTCTCGACGGTTTTAGGTACGGCCGGCACGATGGATAACCCGTAAGTAGAAATGTTGGCCAGCGTTTCACCGTACCCCGGCGTCATCACTGCCTGGCGCATCCTCTCGATTGCTTTTGTGATCGGAACGCTGCGAGGGCATGATGCCACACACTTATTACAGGTGGTACAGTTGACGATCTCTTCCGAGATCACGTCAGAGCGATCGAGGTCCAGCGATCGCAGCGAACTCAGCCTTGACGGACAAACCACTTCACAGATGCCACACTTAATACACATCTCGCCGTTCATCGATTCTCTGAGACTCATAGCGACCCCACACCATAGCCAGTCCGGAGCGCCTCATAGAGGCCGAAGCCCGATGCAATGCCGCCAGCAGTCCTGATAACCCTGAACGGGCCGGATACCTCCGGCCGGGCCCCGATTCCCCGGCTCATAAGAGGGTGATCAGACAGGAACCATCTGTTCAGGTCCTTGTCCACATCACCCACGATATGCCCCGTCAGCGGCTCTAGGACAGAATCGCCTTCCACCCTTAGCCCGGTCATCGGTCCGCCCGTGGCAAGGATCAGGCTCGACGCGTTGACCACAAACTCTCGTTTCCCCTTTGTGCCCATATGCCCCATGACACAACCTTTGATATGGCTCACCCGTGCCGTATCCAGCACAGTAATGTCCTTCCGGCTAGCAGCGACCTTTCTAAGGGCGGTTAGCAGCCTCAACCCATGGATCGACGGAGCGGTGACATATTCCAAAATACAGGCACCTGTGGCACGTTCCAGCGACCGTCTGATCTCGCCAGTCCTCGTAATGCCCAGTACCGGTGGCACAATGATGACACGAGAACCAGTTTCCTTTAAAGCCCCCGAAATCAGCTCCAGCTTACGGTCGTCAATGTCGACCAGTTTAGCGATCTCCATACACGATCGCCCCCCGAAGTCAGGGATATCCAGCATTTTCGCACCCGAAGGCAGTACACCGTCAAGCGAAACCAATAGCGGCTTCTCTTCAACCCGATCGTAGTTCACGATCTCCTGGACCAGCCCGGTGCGAAATGCGCCTAAATCAGTTATACAGCGGCCTTCAACATAGCGACAGCCCGTATCGCGCATGGTATCAAGAAACCACTGATCCACAGTAGTGTCACGGTCAGAAGAAGATAGGACCCCGCTCGAGATAGCCGTAGCCCCCATACCGGCAGACGCTACGATCGTCTTACCGCGCAGGCGCAGTGCAGCTACCAGACCGGCCATTCCCGCCCCGATCACGAGGTTATCACAATCGAGCTTTAAAACCTCAGTGGACATAGTATCAGCGTATCAGGGTATTGAAGGTCGGGGATAATGATCAACTTTGTGGTTAAAAAGTTTTGAGGGGGCTCCCGGGGGACTTTTTCAAAAGTCCCCCTGGGTCTCGACACCAATTCAAGCCCGAAGGGCATTCAAAAAAGCGATGTTTTTGAAGGGTCGCGAGGGGAACTTTTTACAAAAAGTTCCCCTGACACCAAACACATGCAAGGGCTACCGAAAGTAAAACAAATATCAGCACTTGACACGCGAATTATTACCAAAAAGTCCCCCTGGGTCTCGACACTAACTCAAGCCCGAAGGGCATTCAAAAAAGCGATGTTTTTGAAGGGTCGCGAGGGGAACTTTTTACAAAAAGTTCCCCTGACACCAAACACATGCAAGGGCTGACTATATGCCGTCACCTCACCCTCTTAAAATGCTCTTCAAACCCTACTCCCATACATCCGTGCTATCGACAGGCAAT
>CAZJRS010000069.1:0-20188 GCA_964548585.1 uncultured Methanocella sp.
TGTTAGAATGTATGTTGACAGAGGTATTAATTTTCTCCCCATTACCGGTCATACTATGTTTCAGGTAGTTTTTAACAAAATGTACACATTCAGATAATCGTCCTACTGCAGTATCTGCTGATTGGGATAGCGCTATACCAGCTTATCAAGTTCGCCATTGTTGAGGCCGTAGGCGTCCTGCTGTCGTTTGCTATCAGCCACTAGGTGATAAGAAAACTGTCATATGCAAAGTATATACTCGAATAGTGTTTCTGGGGTCCGCCTGTACCTGTAATATATTATGCTATGTCCTGTTGACAGAGCCCGAAAAAATATTAACCTTGTTGCCCCAGTTATTATCATGCAGCCCCTAAAACAGGAAAAAATAAGGCCCACCGCAGTGCTCTCTGACCTGCGCAGGTCGGTTTCTGAGATTCTTGACAAACCGTTTACGGAGCGCATAGACCACCAGGCTTTCCAGCCAGACAAAAAGATACTGGCCCTCTGGGCCGCAGATTGTGCAGAGCATGTCCTTCCGTATTTTGAAGCCGAAAGCCCCGGCGATAACCGGCCCCGAAAAGCGATCGAAGTGTGTCGTGCCTGGGCCGGGACAGGCGTGTTTAGTATGGCAGTCATACGTGGGGCTTCGCTATCGGCCCATGACGCAGCCCGCGATGCGAAGGGAAATGATGCAGCCTGCTTTGCCGCACACGCCGCAGGCCAGGCCGTCGCGACGGCTCACGTACCCACCCATGCGCTGGGCAGCTCTTTATATGGCATCAGAGCCGCCGCTGCCCATTCTGGAAATGTGGATGATGGGCTCATTAAAGAACGCGATTGGCAGTTAGTACTTTTGCGTGAATATGCCCGGCATAGGTAAAACCGGCTCGGTCAAATGCTTCTCTGTATGCTTTTTAGTGGCATGTTATCCATCGTGCGGAGAGATGTGTGACATCCGAACTGATCCTCAGAAAATTCGAACGTACAAGATTGCGTTACCCCTTTTTCCCACCTGGGCCACACAACCCATTGCCCGCAGGCAGTAGATTGTTTTCTGAACCAGCCTTCTTGAAATACCAGTAGCCGTTGCCAGGTCACTAACTGAAAAAGGCTCGGCCAGATTCGCAGGAATAAAAGCATGCATATCTGCCGGTGAATTCAATGTTCGCCGATCCACCACCCGTAGTAGCCTGCGCTCCTCCGTCACCCACCCTCCCCGCCTCCAGCCGCGGACGCCATCGTAGCGGCGCATTTCTTCCTCTTCGATCAGCAGCAACTCTATCGTGAGATTGGGATTCTTGAGTAGTCCGGGCAGTCTTATCAGTTCCTCGAAGACGTGCTCAAATCCGCCGTGCTTGGGCGATCTTCGCCGGCTTACCGGGATGTCCCCCTCGTCGGTCTGCTTCAGCCGGGTGATCCATTTTTCCCGGGGTATCGGGTAGACTAGCCGCACCGGATGGTTGATTAAGAGTTTCTCCAGCTTCCGTTTTATGGCACTGAAATTTCGCGTCTGGATCTCGATGAGGAGATTATCCCTGACAATATCCACTACAAATCCGTCTACAGGTACCTCGAAGAGGTCTCCTGATTCTGCATACCATCTCTTCAAGGCTTCGTGAAGAGGCTTTTCGTTTAGCGTGCCTATTTGGTACATGTCCGCTCAGATGGTATTACCAGAGTCTGCTTTGGATAAGAAGTCCTCGACATCCTCGATAAATTTCAACGTTCCGTTTTCTATCAGCCTGGTTGGCAATCATCAGATCACCTCTACATCGTTATGTCTTATATAAAAATTCATGCAGGACAAGAAAAAGGGAAGATCTACGCGATCTTCCGATACCCAGTTTAGATAATTCTCCGGCGTATAGCAGGCTGGACACTCTCGCCCCGTTCCTTATCCACCAGCTTAAAGTCGATAAACCCGCGCTCTACATCCGTGCTGATCAACTGCACCCGGACCCGCTCGCCGACGTCGACGCCTTCATAACCATACTCCAGTTTCCCTTCGACGGGCGGGTTGAAAATACGGACCCAGGTCCCGTGGTCAGTGGCGCCGGTGACGATGGCGTCGAATTGTTCCCCTATCCTTGATTCAAGCAGCATCGCCGCAGCAGATTTTTCTACCTGTCGTTCGACCTTCTTGGCATCGTCCTCCTGTTCAGTGCAATGCTGCGCGAGCAACTCAAGCTCATTGTCATCATAAGGTGGAGAACCTCCCGCCAGGGCTGCTTTCAGTAACCGCTGCGTGATCAAATCGGGGTATCGGCGGTTCGGGGCTGTGGAGTGATTATAGTCCTTGACTGCAAGTCCGAAGTGCCCGATTGGGCTTTCTCCCGGGAACTGGACGACGTATTCCCCGGAACCCAGCAGCTTGATGACGCTGAGGGAAAGATCGGGGAAGCGAAGGGGATCATCGGCTTTAGCCACTACCAGGAAGTTCTCCAGGGCCTTTGAGTTAGGTTCCTTGGGCAACTTGAAGCCTCTCTCGGCCGCAATCTGGACGATCCGGCTCCAGCGTTTGGGTGTGCGGACCACGCGCTGCAGCGTCGGAAACTTTTTGGACGTGAGATACCTGTTCGTCACGCCGTTGGCTGCGATCATGAATTCTGCGATCAGATCTTTGGCCCGGTTCTGCTGGTCCTTTTCCAGCTCTTTAAGCGCCCCGCTGTCAAAGACCGGGTGAACCTGGATCGTTTCGAGCTCAAGGGCACCACGCCCATACCGGTTAGTCTTTAAAATTTGAGCCACCCGGTCCTGGAGTCGGAGGTTCTCCTCGAGACCGCCGACGGTTTCGATCCCTTGCGGCATCGGCCCGGTTCCATCCATCCAGGCGGCTACACTGTTGTAAGCAAGCTTGGCATGGTTGCGTACCAACGCCTGGTAAACGTCCGAACCCTGAAGCGATCCGTCCGCGGCGAAAACCATCTCGACGACGACGGCCGGGCGGTCTGATGCATAGTTCAGCGAGGTAAGATCTGTGGAGAGTTTCTCGGGCAGCATCGGAAAGATCTCGGCGACAGTGTAGACCGAGGTGGTATTTTGTCGAGCGTGGTTGTCAATTGCCGACTGCTTCTTAACGATAGAGTCCACATCCGCGATAGCGACACGGATCTTTACGGCTCCTGCGGACAGGGCTTCGGCAACGGTAAGCTGATCCAGGTCGAGCGAATCATCGTTGTCGATGGAGCACCAGAGAAGATTTCTAAGATCCCGCAGCGCTGCCCCCGTCTGGGTTGCCGACACGTGTATTCGATCCAGTTCAGCAAGTACCTTCCTGGAGAAAACGGGGAACAGTCCTCTTTCCAGCATCACCTGACGGGCAATTCTCTGCAGAATTGAGCGGTGTTTTCTGTCATCGGTATTCGTCATCAGATCAACTTCTGAGGATAATTAAGCGTTACCAGGTGAAATAGTTGTGAGTATGCCGTTATGGATAAGTCTGGTACTCTTCCGGGTCGTGTGAGTATACTGTACTTCCGGACTTGCTGAAGCGGGGCGACTTAACAACACGAATGATGCGTTGCGCCTCTGACACACCCGGAACACGGACCAAGACCCTGACAGAGCAACGTTAGTGTTCTCATCCGACTCATAATCAAGGGCAGAACTGTGAACCAATACCTTTTTAATCGATAATGAGAATAAAAATGAGGGGATCAAACAACAATATGACCGAGATCGACTTTGGTAAAAATAGCGAACACGAGAACAAAATACTACCCGCGAAATATATTATCCGGCCGGCGACAGCCGATGATAAAAATGGCGTCATAGATATTTTTAACCATTATATCGAGCACACGTACGCCGCATACCCTGATAAGAAGGTTCCTTACGAGTTTTATGGGATGCTGAAGCAGCTCGCAAGGGGATATCCCTTCTATGTGGCTGTGGCGGACAGCAATGTCATCGGGTACGGGCTGCTGCGGCCCCACGTCCCCATGAGCACTTTCCAGCGTTCAGCCGAGCTTACATGCTTCCTGTCGCCCGGCCAGACTGGCAAAGGCATCGGTACGGCTATCCTGGGTAAGCTTATATCGGATGCTAAAGGCATGGGCATCGACACGATTCTGGCGAGTGTCTCCTCCGAAAATCAAAGCAGCATCGCATTTCACCTCAAACATGGCTTTAGCGAATGCGGCAGGTTCCGGCACGTTGCGAGGAAGTTCGATAAAGAGTTCGACGAAGTGTGGCTGCAACTCTCACTATAGAGAGTCACTTCACCCGGGTCAGAGTCGCGAGAATAAAAGGCACAAAACATGCAACACAGCACCCTTATTTTTTCACGTTCGCCTCCAGTGCTCTCAGCCTCAGCTCCATCTCAATCATGGCATTCATCATAGCCGCCTCACTCAGGTCCGGATGATTAACCAGCGTCTCCTCCCTCCGCCCCGCCAGCTCAAAGAAGATATAGTCAAACACGTCTCTCCTTTTCTTATCCAGCGTCTGCCTGTACCCGTCCCACCGCTTGTGGGCCTTCATCAAACTCAAACCTGGCATATGCTATCCGCTCCCGTGAACGCGTCCAGCCCGACCTGCCTCGAACCGGGCAGCAGATCTTCGTATTTCAGCCCGAACTCCCTGAGGAGCATGTAGATCGGGTGCACAGTGTTCTCGACGTACGACGCCACATCATACTCCACCCGATTTCCAGCCAGAGCCAGCGGTGTCGCCTGATTCGTCCCCGTCACGATGTACTCGACCTTGCCGCCGACCCGTACCGAATGTCCCTTCGCGGCCAGCGCCTCTGCGGCCACGGCGTGGTGAGGCAGAGCCTTGTATTCCTCAGGGCGATGGGAGAGCTTGCGCACGATCTTGAGTTCACCTGGCGACACCTGGCCCCCCTGGATGCGAGCGACTTCTCCCCGCACATAGGCAGCGATCCGGGGTATCATCGCCTTAAACTCCGTCGCGTCCTTCGCGGAAGCCAGCATTTCCAGCACATGCTCCTGTACGCTTTTAGTGATAGCAGCCCGGTCCTGCCGTCTTACCTCAAGGCCTCTGACCAGCACTTCCCCGTCAACGCTGGCGAAGTACTTCTTCTTGAGCCCTTTCTTACCGCCCGGGCGTTCGGGCATGAACAGCACCCACCGGCAGACGTGTTCTAGCTTTAGTTCCATATCGAACTCTTTGCTGATGAGAACGCAGAACTCTGCATACGACTTCGTATTGCCGCCCTGGATAAAGAGAGAGTCAGTGTCAGCGTAGATCACATTGAAGCCCGCATCTTCGGCTTTGTCCCTTGCTTTCAACAGGTAGTGCCGGCCGTACGCGGGAATCGAGCGGTTGCCGTCTACGCTCCGGAAGTTGTTCAGGGCAAACTGCATGTAGCCGTAGGGGCTGACCAGCTGCATTTTCAGGGATTTGTACAGCATTTCGAGCTTCCTGTATTCCTCGCTATCAGAATCGAGCCCGTTCAGCCGGGCCTTCACCTCATCCCGCTCCTGCAGCACACGTCCGAACACTTCGGGGTAGACGCCCTTGCGCTTCGTGCAGATGTGGAAATCGAGGAAGGGCACTCTCTCACCGCTGGCGGCGCACTCCGGGTGCCGGCAGTTGATGGTTTCGGGGCTGATGTTGTGTTTGACGAAGATCCTCGGAAACAGCGAGGAAAAATCTACGATCGCTACGTTCTCGTGCAGCCCTGCCTCCGGCGTTATGACTAAGCCGCCGTTTTCTTTTAACTGTTCCACCAGAGGCGTCTTGAAGCCCTCGGGGTACTCCTGCTCGTCCGGTATCACCGTAGACTGGATCAGGAAAGAGTTCACCGAGGATGCGTTCATGAAGCCATGCTTCTCCCGGCATACGGAGTCCAGAGGCATCAGGCACCGCTGGCACCAGGACATGAGCATAGGCAGCCTTTCCCGGGCGAGATCGTAGACCATCGACGCCGGTCCCGTTTTTTTGGAGTGGAACTCAGCGTCGAAGACGTCGTCGAGGTCCAGCCCGGTGCGCTTCAGGTCTGCGTCTGTGCGAGCGTCCTTCCACAGGTCCATCAGGATGCGGCCGGGAGCACGTACCTGCTTCGCCTGCCAGTGGCGGACGGCGCCCTGCGGAACAGACAGACGGGTTGGCTCATGCAGTCGACCGAGACGAAGCCTGATCTTGTTTTCCCTGGCACGTAACGCGATCAGCGGCAGCGCCTCCCAGTCAGCGTCGAAAATGGCGATAGCGTCCGGATCATACTCGTCGATCCTCCGCTGCATTTCAGCCAGAATATCCGGTTCACTCCCCGAGATCGCGTACTCAGCATCGCCATAGCGCAGCGTGATCGACTGCAGCCGGCAGATGGACGGGACCTTTGCGGCGAAGCCGGGATGGAGCGCCATCAGTCTGAGAGACCCTGCGTCGGCAGGCCCGATGTATTCGATGCTGCGCAGGATGCCGTTTTCCACATCCACGGAGACACGGGAGTGAGGTGGTATCCGGCGGAGGTAGTACCACTGCAGTTCCGGCAACAGCTTCCACTCGGCGAATTTGAGGTCGGCGGGAACGTGTGCCCGTATTTCCTTCATGGTCTCCTCAACCCTGCGCTCGTCCAGCATAAACGCCCGGATGACAGGCACCTTCGCAGATGCGAACAGAGACGGAAACCGACAGGCGGTTTCAGTGCGGGTGACATTGTCGTGCTGCTCGATAGCCTGCTGCACAAGCCGAAGCTGAGAAGATGGAATGGCCGAGAAAGAAGGACGGAAGTCCCGGTCTTCGATCTGGATGACCCCGTCAGCAGTGCGGACCCAGAGCAGGTAGATGCCGGAAAGGCCGTCCGTCGAGGGCCTGTGCCAGAGATCGATGAGAATGCCGGTCGTGTGCATGTGATACCTCCGTAGAGAAAAAGGGCTGGGAGATAGATAAGCGCGGAGATTGAGCGAGGTGAAAATAATTGGGATATCAAAAGGAGAGATACCGCAGCGTCCGTGTTCGCATCGGGCCCCAGAAGTTTAGATCAAAAAGTATGAGGATGGAGAGATGAACATCTCTCACCATCCCCCGCAAGGGCGATTGAGGTGTTTTACGGAATCTTAGTTCATCAGAACCCGAAGCCGAAGCCCGGAATTGACGTATCACCTACTCCGACGTACGGGTACGAGAACGCAGCTTCTTCAGAGGTCTGCGCGAAGTCTGTGTGGGTCAGTACCTGAGTCTGGGAGACCGTTTGAGCGATCGTCGGGAACCCGAGGCTGAAGCCACCAGTGACTGGCGCTCCGTCGATAATAGACGTCCCGGTATTCGGGAACGACAGAGCAAAGGCCTCATCATCAGTGGCAACTGCCGTGTCCTGGTTGAACGCAGTAGTCATGCCGCTCTGAGTTATGGTCGGGTATCCGAAAGCTGTTCCTACAAGGCTTGCGCCAGCCGGCATCACAAGAGCCAGAGCCAGCACAAACACAATCCCATATGCGATGGTTTTCTTCATAACACTACCCTCCTCAATATAATATGATACAGTCGATATGCTCTAATATATTAGTGAATTAATGAACACACAATCGAGGTTGAATCGTCATTTATAATATGTGTTAAAGAGTTTAGGAAAGTCAATCCTTTAAGACTTTTTAAAGGGCCGGAAAAGAACGCTGCGCTGTGCGTTTCAGATTTCTCACGGTCTGATTTTTCATCCGCTTCATCTTGAAAAAACATTTTCATAAAAGAGTTCTGGCACAGCGCAGCGATCGATTTTCTTCATGGACGCATAAGCAACATTTTACCAGGATATTAGAAATCAGTTTATTAAAAAAGAAAAAAAGCCGCAAGCTCAGAACAGCAGCGTTGCCTGAGTGCTTTGCAAGTGATCATTTGCGGCTATGAAATTATTGTACTTAGTCGTGGTCAAACTTCCTTCCTGGAGTGGTACGCCGAACGCTGACCCGTCGAAACCGGCTGCGTGGGTTTCATCCATGCTGATGCCCAGGCTGTACCCGATGTTTGCGTCTGTGACGGCGCCTACGCCGCCATAGCCGTATGGGTAACCTGCCATCGAGCTGAGATCATAATCGACGCCCCAGGCCACCCCAAGGTCGAGGTTTTCGAACCCATACGCTGTGCCCGCTGCCTGGACGGCCGGGCTCAGTTCAAAGTTGATGGTATCACCCAGGTGCTTGTTCAGGCTGATCCCGGCACCGATGAATGCTCCTGCGGGCAGCACAAAGGATGCCAGCACAACGATCGTCAGAGCCAGAATTACTGAGATTCTTATAGTCATTTACCCTCCTCCGTATACTGGGATACTAACAGCGGACGCTAAAACATACGCGATTCAATCAACGATTAACCGGCCGTGATTCACCTCGATTTACATACGTTAAAGCTTTAAATTGTTTTAAATGATTATAACCAATTAAATACTTGTCTGGCTTATGATCGTTTATGTTTGCCAAGAAAAAGCCTGACGATGCATTACCTGAACAGTTAGTTGTGGAAAAACCCCAGGTGATGCGGCTGATATTCAGCGAGAAACATAACATCATATTAAAACAGATCACGTCAAAGGAGATGTCGATATCCGAGATTGCCAGGGCATTAGACTTCAATCCCGGGTCTGTACATTATTATCTTAAAGAGCTGGAAAAGCATGGACTCGCCAGACAGGTACGACAGGAGATCAAAGGAGGGATCGTAAAAAAATATTACCGGGCGGCAGCCAGGCGTATCGTGCTGGCGAGTCCGGACTTCGAAGACCCAGTATTTCAGCAGCTGACTTCGAGCGATGAGCTTGCCGAGCTGTTTGTCAGAGCGATCGAAGATCAGGGGTATCAGGTGCCTGATGTGGACAGAGAAGATGCGAAAGAGCTGGTACTCAGGTATGACAGGATGATAAAGGAATTAATAAAAGAAATACAGAACCGGGAGATACATAAAGAAGATTCGGCTGGTCTTCCGCATAATCTGGCACACCACCTGATGATCCACATCAGGGCGCTAGAGGACCCGGAACTAGGCAGGATCTACAGTCAGTTCCGGAAGCTGTTCCTGAGAGTAGAATAAAAAATAATGGATCTTCCTCGCTACTATGTCATCAAACATAGTAACTATGTTCAGAGGAAGCCCATGGACGGTATCTGCGAGTACCCAATGCTCAGGAAAGGATATGAAAAGCTCTGGCTTTCCTGCTGGTTAAGGCTTTTAACACTGCTCAGCAATTGATTTTGATCCGTTGTCTGAGTTATCGTCGGAAACGAGGTTCCCAGGATACTGTCGGACCCGGTGGTCGGGAAAGCTACGCTGGCAGCTTCGACATCGCTGGCAGTAGCCACCGAATTTTCGAACTGGCTGAGCGAACTCGTCTGATCGAAGCTCGGGAACCCCCACGACATGGGTACTAAGCTCGCCTGGGAAGACAAGACCATAAATGCGATGGAGATGCTTACAAAGGCAGCTATCACAATTTTTTTCATCATATCATTACCCTCCTCTGAATACTGGATACTTCCGACGCCCGTTAAAATATTAGTGCATTTTTAAACAGCAGGCGGGTCGATTGAGATGGATGATGACACCGGTTAAAGCTTTGAAGTATCTTAAATCGTCTGAGTACCATAAAGGCGGACATAAAAGGTGTTTTGCCCGGGAGACAGTTGGACGAACTGGCGAGAAATGGCATATATAGCATAATGTGAATAATTGATCATGTCTGGTAAGAGCCTTCCGAACGCAGAGATAAAAGATATCCTGATTATCGAAAAGTTTGCGGATGCCAGGCTTCTTTTTAGCCAGAAGCACAGTAGAATATTAAACCTTGTCACAGCCAGTGAGCTATCGATCTCGGAAATTGCAAAATCGCTTAACATGAACCCGGGACTGGTTCATTATTACCTGAAGGAGCTGGAACAGCACGGGCTGGTGAAACAAGTCCGGGAAGAAATCAAAGGAGGAGTCGTCAAGAAGTACTACCGGTCGAGTGCTAAGCGTATAGTCCTCGATAGGCCGGTCTTCAACCATCAGAAAGGAGTAACGACTTATCCAACCCAGGATGATCTGGAAGGTGTCCTTCGAGCGATTGAATACCTGGGCTACCATTTAACCGAAAATAATAAAGAGGACGCTATTGACCTGCTGACTAAATACGACCGACGAATGAAAAGCCTGATGATTGAACTAGAGAGTTCGGGGCTGGAAAATTTTGAAAACAACGGGTTTGTCACCGATAGCGCATTTCACCTCATTCTGGGTATAAAATCAATTCGTGATCCGGAGTTGGCCAGGCTGTACAGCGAGTTTGAGAAGTTGTTTTTGAGATACGAATAATCTGGGATCCTAAAAATTTCTTGAGTAGCGTCAATAAGGGTATTATCGAGCCCGAATCCCTTTGAAGGTGATCTGAAACGTGGTACCAACCCCGTCCATGAGCGCGATTTCGCCGTTAAGCTGCTCGGTCAGGGTAACTATAAGCTGCATGCCCAGGGAAGTCGTTTTCCGAAAATCTATGCCAGGGGGAAGGCCTATGCCGTTATCGCTGACTGTCAGTACATATTGATCGGCTTCATGGGTCATCGAGATCTGGATTTTTCCACGGCGGTTATCCGGGAATGCGTATTTCAGGCTGTTTGAGACCAGCTCGTTGATGATAAGCCCGCAGGGCATTGCATTCTCGACATCCATAGCCACGTTCCCGATATCTACGTTGATGAGCAGATTTGGGTTTAAGAGATAGGATCGAGACAGCGAAGTGATCAGGCTTTCGGCGTATTCCCGGAAATCAATGTTGGCAAAGTCGGCCGATCCATAGAGCTTCTCGTGGATTAGCGCCATAGACTTGATCCTGTTCTGGCTTTCTTTTAGTGCAGCGCTGGCGTCTTCACTGTTTGTGCCCATCGCCTGGAGACTCAGGAGGCTGGATATGATCTGCAGGTTATTTTTTACCCTGTGGTGGATCTCCTTTAGTAATAGTTCTTTTTCCCGCAGGGAAGATTCCATCTGTTGCTCATCTCGTTTTCGGCCGGTGATGTCCCACAGCGCTATCACCCGGCCATAGTACTTCCCCCGATGATCGTAAAGCAGGGAGGCACGTGCATTAACCCATACCGCCCCGCTGGCCGCTTCGAGCCTGATCTCGGCCGAGCCCTCCTTATTGCTCTGGCAAAAAGTCGCAAGTTGCGGCCATTTGTCAAGAGCGGATGCCCAGGAAGTCCCGACCATCGGTTTCGATGCGGCAAGCATGTTGAGTGCCGCCTCGTTGACATCGACAATGGCGCCGTTTTTGTCCTGTACGATTACCCCGTCAGTCATACTCCTGACCAGAGTTTCCCGGGCCGTAGGTACCAGGTCAAACAAGCGCTGGTTAAAGATGTTCCATGAAAAGATGAGCCCTGAAACCGCAAAGATGATAGGTGCAAAATCCTGGTGTTCAAACGGACTCATGCCCAGATTATAGATCAAGCTGGCGGTCAGGGGTAAGATGACTCCTAACACTAGCGTGACTGCCTGAAAATAGCCTTTATCGATGTTCCGTACCGTGGTCCACAAGATAAACACGGAAGCGAGTATACCAAGTGGATATAGATACAGAGAAGCGATCAAGACGCCGATACCATGCGCATATGCGATGACGACTCCATCGGAAGTGAGTTCCGTCGTCATACTAGGCCATACTAAGCCATGCCACTCATTAGTCATCACCAGCGCCAGTACAATTGCCGGGACGATCCAGATCGAGTGGATATATTTTGAACTGAGCCACTTCTGCCGATGACTGTAGTCAAGTGCGAAGAGTAGCAACAGAGGAGCGGCAGTTACAATTCCGATGTAGGATAGTTTTGAGCATAGTACCTTGGTGGGCAGATCGATGACGATGGTTTCCAGGACATTCATGAGCGCCCACTCTGCACTTGCCGCCATCAGAAGTGAAAAATACATACCCCCGGGGGCTGCACGCCGATCCCAAACATGCCATGCCAGCATGCTCATTATGACTACTGCAATACTGCTAATCAGGGCATAGCTGGAAAGCTGGATCAACGAGTTCCTCCTTTATAAATAGCGGTCATGTCAAAAGCATCGACAACGAATAGGTTCTGAATCAATTATTCCTCATTTGATAACATGATGAACTTTTCCGGTCAGAAAAGTAATTAGATTTCTGTAATCTCGGATTTGAAACTGGGGTTCTAAATTAAGAGTGCTAAATGATTACGCCCCTGATGCAAAAGCTTAAATAGTTATGTCAATATGTACGAGATTGTGACATTGTGTCATAAAAATAACTCAATGACATAAAAGCGTAGAGTGGTAAAATGTCCAAGGCCGAACGGAAAGAGAGAGAACGAGAAATGCGGCGCAAAGAGATCGTCGACGCCGCGGAGAAGCTGTTCTTTTCCCGGGGCTATGAGAACGTCACCATGGAGGACCTGGCAAAAGAGCTGGAGATGGCGAGAGCGACACTATATCTGTCCTTTAAAAACAAAGAGGACATCTATGCCACCATTGCCATCCGTGCCTCAAAGATCGTCAGCCAGATGTTCCGGGAGCTAAACCAGAAGGACAGAACTGGAATCCAGAAGGTTCGCCAGGTGGCTTTGACCTACTACGAGTTCTATAAAACGTATACAGGGTATTACATGGCTTACTACCACTCAGGGATGTTTGATCACAATGGTTCTCCCGACCTGGAAGAGTTGAGAAGAATCCGGAGTGACAACTTCGGTGTAGTCGTCGAAGCGGTGAGAGAAGGCGTGAAAGACGGATCGATCCGGAAAGACATCGATCCTGTTGCCGCCACCCTGATCATGCTGTCCATGTCAAACAATGCGCTCGCCATCTCACCTGTGACAAAGATGTACATGGAAAACTACGGGTTGAGCCAGGACGAGTTCTACGAACGCACGATAGACATGATGCTGTCTTCAATCGAAAATGAATAGCAAATCTAAAAATGAGACAATAGGAGCCATAGAGAGATAGTTATGACGATAAATACGACTAATAGTGTGAGCCATATCCCAGGTATAATGAGCCCCTCGGAGGTGACTGATTATGCCCAATCCAGATAGTTCCGGAGTACCGGGAAGAAATATCAAGGCACGACAGGTGATCGTGCTGCTGCTATCGATGTTTATATTCACGCTGGGCTTTGGCATCATTGTACCGATCATCGGGTATTTCACAAAGAGCATGGGTGCCAGCGCGTTCGAGCTGGGCCTGCTCATGGCGTCTATGTCTGCCATGCAGTTCCTGTTCGCACCCCTGTGGGGAAAAGCATCGGACAAGATAGGCCGTAAGCCAGTGATGCTGGTTGGCCTGCTCGGGTTTGCCCTGAGCTTTACGATCACAGGCTTCTCGACACAGCTGTGGATGCTGTTTGTAGCCATGATTATCGGCGGCATGCTCTCGGCCGGTATATTTCCTGCGGTGCTCGCCTATATCGCAGATATCTCCAGCCCGGGAGAGCGGGGCAGGCTGATGGGTTTAGCCGGAGCCGCATCGGGGCTCGGCATCATCATCGGTCCTGCGATCTCCAGCGTCCTGGCTGGCTGGGGCCTTACGGTGCCGTTCTTCGCCTCGGCTGCACTGGCACTGGCGACCTCCATCGCAGGATTTTTCCTGATGCCGGAGTCGCTAAAGCGTGACAGGATTAAGGTAAGCAGCGGAAGAACATCAACGCTGGCGGTTCTGAAAACACCGCTGAGCCTGTACTTCTTCCTGATGCTATTCATCAGCTTCGCGATCGCCTGTCTCGATACCACGTACGTATACTTCCTTTCGGACCGGTTTGGCATGTCCGAGCTGGCGTCGCAGATGCCGATGCTAGGAGGCTCAATCACACTGACCGGGCCTAACGTGATGGGCTTGATTTTCACATCCATGGGCATCATCGCCGTCGTAAGCCAGCTGGCGGTTGGTACGCTGATCGATAGGTATGGCGAGGAGAAGACGATCATCATCGGACTCATCATATTATTCTTAGGTATGGGGCTGTTCGTGGTATCGTCGGAACTGGTCTCGCTGCTGCTTATCACCAGCCTGATCGGAGTCGGCAGTAACATGCTCAACCCGGCAATCAACACGCTGGTATCCAAGAGATCTCCCGATCATCGGCAGGGTGAGATGATGGGCGTACTCGGCTCATTCAACAGCATCGGCCGGGTGCTCGGGCCATCGGTAGGAGGCTTCGCCTACGTGATCAGCATGTTCCTGCCCTACCTGGGATCTGCTGCGATAGCGCTGGCAAGTACGGTGGCGATGCAGTTCCTGGCGCGTGGCAAGAAACCAGCAGTAGTAGAAGAGGAAAACGTCACCGCAGGAGCACGATGAGCAAAAGCTGCTCCGGTATTAGTCGCTTACCGATTAACGTGTAACCAGTTATGTGAAAGGGAGGTAAATCATATGAAACTATTACTAAAAATCGGATTGATCGCGGTGGCGATTGTAATCCTGGTGGTCCTGGCAGCATTTGCCGGTATGGCCGTCTTGTTTATGGACGTTATGAGCTACACGGCAACTGGCAGCGAGACATTGAGTCCCGAAGGCACTCCTGCCGGGAACGCGCTGGTTGTATATAGCCCGGGTGTCTCCGGGGCTGCAAAGAACGCAGCAGCGTCAATTGCCGGCGATCTTCAGTCTAAGGGCTATACAGTCGAACTGGCTGGTGTCAGGAGCGCTGCGGCTGCGAATGTTTCCAGCTATGACCTTATCATCGTTGGCGGCCCCACTATCGCAGGGAATATCTCCAGCTCCATCAGTACATACCTGGACGAACTCAGCCCATCGGCAAACGCTACAGTAGGCATCTTCGCCACCGGCAGCGTGGAGCCGGTAAGCGATGATCCAGCCTACCTGCAGACATTCGTATCCGGGATTCCTGCCGACAGCCCGCTGAAGATCAAGTCGACAATCAAGCTGGTAACGTCCGATGATGTCAATAAAAACTGCGCGGACTTCGTAACCGCACTCCTGCAGTAGAGGTGGATAAAACGAGCATGCTGTACGCGTATAAGCCACAGAAGGATCTTCTCCTGTGGTCGGTCAGCCGTCGGCTCTACTCAACAGGGGTGACACCTAATATGGTCACTGCGGCTGGGCTGATCATTTCGGCGGCGGCCGGACTGATGGCCATGTCAGGCCACCTATACGCCGGCATCACGCTATTTTTGGCCGGAGCCTGTCTGGATGCCTTCGACGGCTCATTCGCCAGGGCCTGCGGCCTCAGTTCTGATTTCGGGAGGTACTTTGACAGCGTCTGCGATAGGCTTTCTGAACTGCTATTCGTCGCCGGTGCAGTCGTGGGAGGCACACCTGCCACAGCGTACTCAGTCATTGCAGGATCGATCGTGCTCCTGATCGCGAGGGTGTACAATTACAGGAAAGGTTTCAATTCTAACGCTGCCATGTTCGGCAGACCAGAGAGACTGACTCTCCTGATTGTGGGCCTGGTGATCCCTGCCCCGTTTAACACGGCCTTGTTTATTATTGCCGGTCTCCTGTGCCTGGTCTCGGCGATACAGGCTATTGTATCGGGCTTAAAGGATAAGAAGAATGTCCGAAAAATAATCCCGGAAGTGATCTCGAATGGTATTTGAAAAAATGACAAAAAAACGATGGTTGGCTCTGGCCCTCATAGTACTGGTGGTAACAGTATTCCGGACTATGATTCAGCCGTTCATCCCAGGGGAGGGCCCTAGCCCGTTTCCCCCCAGCATATTTGTTCAGACAGGGCTGATCCCGGTCGTATTCGTGATTTATAGCGTGATCATGTTAGGGTTACTGGCGATCGTATTTGTCCTGCTCCAGGACGGTCTGCCCGGTACGAAGCTGACGAAAGGCATTACGTTCAGTCTTGCGTTCGGTATGCTGTGGTTTATTGCCTTACTGGAACCTTTACCTCACGGCTCGTGGCAGCTACCAGCGGTTCTGTACTACCCGGCCGTAGACGGAGTAACCCTCGCATCCCTAGGATTACTACTGGGTATCTTCGTGGCGACAGACTCTAAAAAACAGAGTCGTATGCGCCTGACCACAAGCCTTCCCGCCCTGGCAGTAATCGCTGCCACGTTCTTTTGGGGTCGATTGCTGAGCTACTACGTCTTTCACACGTATTCGTCGGTGACCACACGGCTTTTAGATACGGTGATCTGGACAATCGCGTTCGGGATCTGGATCGGGGTTATGTACCTGCTGCTGAAGCCGGGTATGGCGGTGAAATCCCAGCTGGTAAAAGCAGCGTATTTCGGCGTGATGATCTTCGGGTTAAACATAATCCTTAATTATATGTTTATGCCGATTCTATTCGAGTTGAATAGCTGGGAAATGGGAACCTTGTCATACCTCGATCTGATAGTCAGGGCGGTGGTGGATGTCGTGTTCGTGACTGCAGGCGTTTATGTATATGAGAAAATCATCCCGGCCATTTGTGGCAGCATAAAAGACGAGAAGAATCGGTAGCACCCTTTTCGAACCAGATCGATGGCGGCGTTAAGCCGCCCACTTTTTAACTCAACATTCCGATTCCTTTTCCCCGAACCTGAGATACGTCCGATAAACCGCCACCAGCAGACCGACAACCAGCGGTGCGGCGAAGAAGCCTGATATGCCCCCTGCAAGCCCGCCACCGATAAACGATAGGATGATCAGAAGTGGGTGCAGGTTAGAAGCCCGGTTGATCAGATATGGCCGGATCAGGAAGTCGGGCGGAAGATAGACAAATACGATGGCAGCTAAAAAGAACAGCACTGCATATGCCGGATCTCGGTAAACATACATGTAGACCGTCAGAGGTATGAACACCATCATGCCCGACAGGATCGGGACCATCGCGGCGATGAACACAAATGCCGTACAAAGTGCCAGGTAGGGAACGCCGAACAGAAAGAACAGCACTGACGAGGTAACGGCGATAAAGAGTGCGGTATAGAACGTGCCGATGTAAATCCCGAAGAGTATTCGATCGGCTTCAACCGTAAAAAAGTTCATTGCAGACTTGAACCGGTCAGGAGTCAGATCCATCAGGGTGCTAACCACTTTATCGCCGTCCTTGAGCAGGTAGTAACAGACAAAGATGGACACCAGCGCATTCATGCCGAAGAGGAGAAGAGACGTAAAGGTCTCCCGTACCGGTATTGTGGCTGCAAAAGCGAAGGCATAGTCAGTCAGGTTCAGCAGTACGTTGTTTACCTGTGAGATGATCTCTGCAGGAATGTTTAGCGACGTTAGCGTGGCATTAACCTGGGACATGGCTTCGTCGCCATGAAAAGAGAGCCACGATACCTGGTTTCGGAGCTCGATCGCTGCGAAGAAAAATATCATCAGCACGGGCAACAGTATACAAAACGTAGCCAGCAGGGGCGAATATCGCGTGTATCGGGTGAGAAATTCTTTTATCGGCCGGGTCACGTACGCGAAGAAAACACCGAACACGATCCCGTCCAGCAAAGGCCTGAAGAAATAGACGACTACCAGTATGATTAATAAGACAATAAAAGCTACCGTGAGGGCCCACCGGTTTTTATAGAGGTACACGATAGGACCGTCGCTTTCGGTCATCACCATATGGATCTATCCAGTTTCTATGGTACCTGATCATATAATTAGTTAATGATAATAACTTATCTGGGCTATGTGGCATGGAGTTAGACCAGTGGCTGGATCGGCCTCTACCTCGCCTTTATTGACTGTATGACCTCAAACGTTCACGCGGTAGAGGTTGTCACCCTTCATGTACCTGCACGTTGGTATTCAGATTTTTCGCATCATCTCTGTGACAACCATGCGCTTGATCTCGCTGTCATCATATACGATTCCGTCCGCCCTCAGCTTCTGTATAAATATCTGGACCTTCTCTTCTGACGGCCATTTTTCCTGCGAAAGAAAGACTGCGATGTCCTGTAGTATCCATGCCCGTACTCTCGCCTTTCTTTGCTCCAGCATGGTATATAGCTGTTCAAGCACCGGCTTTTCCTCAAAGGTATAGCCCTTACCTTTCAGGTACATGGAGAAATCGGTTGAATTGATGCCCGAGAGGGAGTCCTGCCTTAACAGGAACTCTGTGATCTCTTTGTTGAGCATTTCCGGGGTGATCTCAGCCGGTGGCACGGAGCCGGCATCAGAGACGGATACAGGAGGAATTCCGGGGTTATTAAACCCAGGCACAGTGACTATTCCTGGCATTTCCACGGGTATACCGATTATCGCAGGTACGGGTCTGGTATCAGGAGCTGGCATAGCCAGCCCGGCACCATTGTTCACTGGAACAGGGTTTTCTGTGGCAGTGGCATCAAAGTTGTGAAGAGGCTTGCCCATAGATTTTCGAAGGCTAATCGCTTCGTTGATGACATCGTCAATTTCGCTAGAGTACGAATTGGAAAACCTGGCCAGATTACTACGGGCGGTGTTTTGAGAACAGGCCGGAGTAACTGCCACAGGGGCATCCGGTACAGGTGCTTTCACCGGTACTGCTGGCGTTTGCATGATTTGTAGGGCTGCCTGCCCTACAGTCAGCTGCTCTTCACGGTAGCGTATCAATACCCTGTCCGTTATCGCCGCCGCCCGGTCTTCGGGAAATATATCCAGTAGCACGTTGATTATCTCATGCACATCGGGTTCTCTCTGGGCGTTGAGCATTTTGCCCGGGGCGGTGCCTCGCTCTTTCAGGAATTTTTCATATCCCTGAACACCTGTGATGGATACGATCGCATTTTTTAAGATACCATCGAAATCGATCATCGTTCCTCGCCCCAGATTCCACGGAGGAAGACCTCCTGCCGTTCGTAGTCAAAAAGCGTGACTACAATCGTACTGTTCACTTCTCCTCCCCCGCTGTAAAGTGTTGATGTGGAGTGAAGGTCTGATACGCGGCGGTACCGAACGACTCAATATCAGAGCCTCGCAGCTCCTCCTGGGCATCTACCCGCAGCCCGATTGTCTTCTTCAGCACCCAGAACATGAGGAAGCCCATGCTAAAAGCCCACAAGGCACATGCGATGATGCTGATGATCTGGCATGCCAGGAAGCCGGGGTTCCCATAGAGCAAACCCTTCACGCCCTGGTAAGTTCCATCCGCGAAGATGCCAAGTGCGAGTAAGCCCCAGGTACCTGCGAGCCCGTGCACGCTGATCGCACCCACGGGGTCGTCGATGTGGAGCACGTTATCGATGAACCAGATACCGATGACGACAATGATGCCAGCCGCGGTCCCGATGAAAGCCGCCGACATAGGGCTGACCCAGGCACATCCGGCAGTGATGCCAACCAGGCCGGCAAGCACCCCGTTCATAGTCATACTTGCATCAGGTTTGCGATTGATCAGCCAGGTGAGGAGCATGGTAGTCGTCGCACCGAAAACGGCAGCAAGAGTTGTGTTTACCACGATTACCGCGATCCTTAGCTCCGTGGCAGCCAGCGTACTCCCGGCGTTGAAGCCGTACCAGCCGAACCACAGGATAAATACGCCAAACAGGGCAGTGGTCAGGCTATGCCCGGGCATAGCTCTCGGGGTACCGTCAGGCTTGTATTTTCCAAGCCTCGCACCCACCAGGTAAGCTCCGGCCAGCGATATGAATCCGCCGACCATATGAACTACCCCGGACCCGGCAAAGTCCAGCGCACCGTAGCCGCCGCCGAGATTTTTCATAAATTCGCTGGCTGCGAGCCAGCCTCCGCCCCAGACCCAGTGCCCGTAAATAGGATAGATCAAGGCACTGATGATCACACTGGCAATGAGATAGCTGCTGAACTTCGTTCGTTCAGCCATGGCACCGGATACGATAGTCGCCGCAGTAGCGCAGAATACCATCTGCCAGAACCACATTTTTAAGACGTTAACGTCATATGCGTCACCAGCCAGGAAGAACCCGTTCGTACCGATGAACATCCCGGTAATACCCGTGGTGGTACCCATCATCAGCGCGAAACCGACAGCCCAGTAGGCGATGGAGCCGCAGCAAAAGTCCATCAGGTTTTTCATTACGATATTTACTGCGTTTTTAGCCCTTGTCAACCCGCATTCCAGCATGGCAAAACCGAGCTGCATCAGCATGACCAGTATGCCGCAGATCAGTACCCACGCAAAATTGACCGGGGAGTCCGGATCGTTCGCCAGTGTAGTCGCACCCGACGGATCGCTCATCGCCACCGCGGGAATACTAATCATGGAGAGCATTATGAATATCATTGCCACTCTTAAGATCGTTCTCATACCAATACGCCCCAAATTCATATGTCAGAAGTGACTTTCCTTGTAAACGTATATTAAAGTAACGCTTGCTATAAGAGCCTTTAAGAT
>CAZJRS010000070.1:0-20183 GCA_964548585.1 uncultured Methanocella sp.
AGGAAGAGGGTATCGAGATCACGTACCCTGTCATGACTGTGATGCCCCGGGCTGCGTAGATTCCACGGTATTGTCGAAATTACTCCCCTGCAGGGGAAAAGCTCGGCCTGGGGGCCCCTCGTTTTTTTTTAAACACATAGAGACAAATGGGATGACCTGTTGGGTCATGCATAAAGGATGAAAATTCTTGTTAATGTGTATTGTGAAAGGCTCCTGGTAATCTTGGCCCCAAAAGGCCTCGGTTTTTAAACGCAAAGAGACAAAGAGACTTTAAACGCAAAGAGGCAAAGAGACAAAGAGACAATGGGGATCAGATATACCCGAACGTTAACCTTTGTCTCTTTGTCTCTTTGCGTTAAAAAACCAAGGGTATCATGACGTTAAAAAAAGAAGTGCCGGCTATTATCTCCTAGGATATGAATATCCCCGCGACCGGTCCTTGACCGGCTTGTTGCGCGCTCTGTCCAGCTTTTCTTCGCTTATGACCTTTCCAGGGGGCATCTCTGTCAGTTCGACGGTCGAGAGGTCCGGCTCTTTTATGAGCATGTTTAACGCGGCTGCTACCACGGAGGAGGGATCGTTGTCCTTCAGTAATTCTTCCGCCAGGTCCAGGTATTTCTGGCTATCCTTCGATTCTACTGCTTTTAGTATATCTCCCTTTATAATGTGCTTCTGGCCTGCAATAGCTTCCTGGCTGGTCGGGCGGTCCATTGGTAGTATGCGCTGGCCGGCATACTGTTCCATGTTTTTGAGCAGTCTTTTTTCTTCTGGGGTGACAAAGGTAACGGCAACCCCGTTTTTACCGGCACGGCCGGTCCTGCCTATGCGGTGAACGTAACCTTCAGGGTCCTGTGGAATGTCAAAGTTGTATATGTGGGTGACTCCGCTGATATCCAGCCCTCTCGCTGCGACATCCGTCGCGATTAGCATTCGGATGCTGCATTCTTTGAAGTGTTTCATGACGCTGTCCCTTTCGGGCTGTTCCATATCCCCGTGCAGGCCTCTTACGGAATAGCCCTTTTTGGTCAACGATTCATACAGTTCGGTCACTCTCTTCTTTGTTCTGCCGAAAATGATCGCCTGCTCTGGGGCTTGTATCAGCAGGAGCTTGACCAGCACGTCGAACTTTTGCTTCTCTTCCATTTCCAGGTAATACTGGGCTATGGCCGAAACGCTGACTTTATCCGCCTTTATTCCTATCTTAGCCGGTTCTTTCATGAACGTGCGGGTCAGTTCGATGATCGGTTCTGGCATCGTGGCTGAAAACAGCATGATCTGGCATGTTTTTGGCATTTTTTTAAGGATGGACCTGGTATCTGTAAGAAAGCCCATCTCCAGTAGTTTATCCGCCTCGTCAAGCACGATCATCCGGCAAGTATCCAGGCTGATCGTCTTTAACCTCGTTATGTGGTCCAGGAGCCGGCCCGGTGTGCCGACGATGATCTGCGGCTTGCTTTTTAGCCCGTGGATCTGCCGGTGAATATCCTGGCCGCCATATACTGGCATGGATCGGATGCCTTTGAATTCTCCGACCCTGTTCAGCTCTTCAGAAACCTGGCTGGCCAGTTCTCTCGTCGGGGCAATGACGATCGCTTGTATCTGGTTTGAACCGGCGTTGCACTGCTCGATAATGGGTATGCCAAAGGCCACGGTTTTACCCGTGCCGGTTTGAGCCTGGCCGATGATGTCATGGCCTTTTAATGCTGTGGGCAGGGCTAACGCCTGTATGGGCGTAGGCTCGGTAAAGCCCATCTTACTCAGCGACCTGTGAACAGCTTCGCTCAGGTGAAATTCATCGAATGATGTCAATCAGATCAAATCCGCATAATGTTAGAATCTTAACCAAAATTATTTTATAAAGTACTTTCTACAAATAATCAAGGTTTACCGATTGTGACAGAAGACTTATTAAACCTACGTATAAAGACTGTTAATAATGCGACAAGAGCTTGTGTACTTATCAGCTTCAATCCTGTTGCTGGCGGTTGTCCTGGCGATCGTGCTGCCAGTGGTGGCGAACGCTGCCACTTATGAGCCCTACCCTGCCATGCCTTCCGGGAAAGGTACCGGGAGCATAACCGGCCGGGTCACCAACACCAATGGCACCGGTATCGAGGGCGCCAACGTGACGATCATCAACGCGGCTAACCTGAGTCTCCTGTATACCCTCACTAAGACCGACTCCAGCGGCTATTTCGGCTTTATAGGCGTCAATTCCACCAATGGCGAGGGCGCTTACCGGGCGTACGCCAACGCCAGCGGCTATAGCGACTCATACTCGATCCCCCTCGTGGTCGAGCCAGGCAATACCTGTAACGTGCATACGCTAATCATGGGCGGAAGCGGCCCTTCACCGACGCCGACCCCTACGGCTACGCCCCGGCCTGGCAGCGTATCGGGGTACGTTAAACTGGTGGGCCACAGCGAAGCGATCTCCCGGGCAAAAGTGACCCTTGTGAACGCAATGGACGCGTTTACTCTCTACGGTGCTACTTATACCGATAATAATGGCCGCTACCAGTTCGATAACGTCAAGGTCATCGCTTCCCCCGGCTACCGGATACATGTGGAAAAAGACGGCTATGTCGAGCAATATTCGTCTTCGTTCCTGGTCTATAATTCTACAGCGGCCGACGTCAACCTTTCCCTCAGCAAGTCACCTGACAAATCCTCTGTGAGCAATCCCGGTAACACCACTTCTAATGTGAGTACATCTGCCCAGCCTGAGCCCTCCGGGTCGCCATCGGCTTCTCCTGTACCACAAGACTGGGCTGGTATACCAGGCGCACCCGGGTTTGAGGCTGTGGTACTACTCGCCGGAATGGTTATCGCATACGCAGCAGCCCGGAATAAATAGGGCTGCCGTATGCCGTCGCACCTACGTCTGTTCTCATCGTTGCCCAGTGCCTTGCCGCTTTACGATTTAACGATCCAGGGACCCTTTTGGATTAAATCATCATTTTTTCATAGGTTTTAAATGATATTAACCGATCGTAAGAAAAAGTTTATCATATTTTTGCTCATATACCGATTCATGATCCGACGATTGCTTCTCAACCTGTCATTGTATCTCGTGTTACTTGTACTGATCATAGCTACTGTATTGCCGATGCTGTCTGTCGCCAGTGCCAGCCAGCAATATCCGCCTATGGGCCAGGGGGAAACCGTCGGTAGCGTGACGGGCAGGGTTATCACAAATGCGAGTGCGGGGATGCCTGGAATTACCGTATACATCGTAAATGCAGCCGATACCGGTATTCACTATGCCAGCAGTACGACCGACGGCAACGGCAACTATGCCTTCACCGGCGTCAACTCGACGAACGGCAGTGCTATTTTCCGGATTATGGCGACCGCATCCGGTTATGATAACACTTCCTCTTCCGCATTCTCCGTCAGCTCGGGCACTACGTCGACCACCTCTGTGATGATGACACGGAACTACTCTCTGGCTACCGCCACACCAGTGCCAGTACCCAGGCCTGGCGATATCACCGGGTACGTCCGTGGGGAGAACTCCAGCAAAGGCATCGACAACGTAAAGGTATCGCTGGTGAAGTCGGATAACCGGTACGTCACTATTAGCAGCACGTATACCGATAATAATGGGTACTACCGCTTTGGCGGCGTATCCTACCTGAGTTCGCCGGGGTATCAGCTGCGCATTCAGAAGGACGGTTACGAAGAGCTATTTACACCTTCATTCCTGATCGTCTCGGATTCAACGGTTGCCCGGGATGTCTCGATTACCCCCAATGATCAGACCACTGTATCGCCGACCGCTACCGCAGTACCGGACACGACCGGCCAGATTCCGGACGCAGGGTCTTCAGCTACCGCAACACCTCAGCCACAAGCGGGTCTGCTCTCTATACCTGGATTTGAGATTATTGCTGTTCTTGCGGGACTGCTCATCGCTTATGCGGTTATACTAAGAAAATAGCCAAAATCAAGCGATTTAAGCCAGCATGCTATTCTATAGGATAGCTTGCTGGCGGGTTTATTCTATAATCTCTCAAGCTTGCGTCAATCTCTAAGGATATAATATATCTAATTTATTATATTATACAATCATGAGATTAAGCTTATTATACAAATCCCCAAAGCTCCTTCCATGACTCTGAAGCGAATTATCCCTTCACTTTTAACATCGATATCGATCGCGCTATTATTTTTGACTAGTTCTGTCCTGTCTGATACCAGCTACTATTACGAGAATTATCCGCCTATGTCACCTGGGCAGGAACCCGGTAGCGTATCTGGAAGCGTAACCTATGCTATGTCCGGAATATGCATTCCTTATGCCCATGTAACTATTGTCAACGCGTCTAACTCAAGTATAAAATATGCTTCGCAAGCAACCGATGCCGATGGGTACTACCATTTTTATCCGGTCAACGCGACAAATTCTGGAAAAGCTTACAGGCTCTTCGTACAGACTCACGATAAGGAGAAGTATTCCGACTCCTTTGCAGTAGGGCCGGGCGTTGACTGCAGTGTGGACGCCTTGATATATACGCAGAATTATCCCACACCCACTCCAGCGCCACAGGCCAATCTCGGCAACCTGTCGGGTACTGTAACAGATGCCGATACTCATAACGGAGTACAAGGGGTCAGAATTAGCATCGTTAATACACTCAACCCGGATTTTACCTATAATAGTACATACACCGATAGTCAGGGGTACTATCTCTTCACGTACGTTGAGGGGATAATCCCTCCCGGATATCGGCTATACATGGAAAAAACCGGGTATATCAGTGCCTATTCCGAATCGTTTACCCTGGATACTCACTCGGTGGTAACCAATCTGAGCATCAGGCAAAGCCCTGTAAACATTACTCGGGTGGAAAATGAATTTAACCTGTCTGCTACGACAACCGCCACCGTAAAACCAGCAGTACCGACAGTCACTCCTGTGTCATCGACAGACCCGATCTCCACTCCTGCCCGGGAGACAGCCACTCCGATCCCTGCACCGGGATTCGGGGTATTTGTGGCCATTGTCGGATTGGGGGCGGCAATCGCATGGGCTGTGCGTTTGGGTAAATGAGAGATCTGACGCCCGGACTTTCTTATATTTTATTTTTCAATTTACATTAACTCTGAAAACTTCCTCGCGAAGCTGCTTCTCGGCAAACCAGTACTCTGACGATCTGGTTATCCTCGCCGCAGCATCGGTCGCCTGTGCTATCATGAACGCTCCCATGATCAGCCGTAGGAGCAGTACGATCAAGTAGGGTAACAAACCGTTGAACGGCGAGACGATGATGACGCCCGCCAGGATCATCGCGATGGCCAGCGATGCGAAGCCATCGATGAGGACGACCAGCCATTTCCTGCTTACCTTGCCGTATATGTATACCAGGAAGACTTTGATCACGAGGATCAGGTTCATGATGCACAATAGTATGCCGAACTGGTTGATGAACACGCTTAACGCTTCCTGCTGGCCGCTGAGAGAATAGTATGCGGTAATGCCAACCCAGATCAGGTCTGTCATTCCTATCAGAATCAGCGAGCCTACCAGCCGGGCTATCGACCACACCAGCCACGCCGGTGATATCAGCCGCTTTTTCAGGTTGACCAGGTACTTTTCGGACATCTCCGGGGTCATCACACTGGCAAGTGCCACGATTAGTGCGAACATGTACGCTGTGGCTATAGCCGGACCGATCAGCAGATAGCGTAGCGGTAGCGACCACATGCGCAGCGCCGGCTCTATGCCACTCAGCAGCAACAGCAGGACTACCAGGCCGTTGCCGATGGTCACGAAGAGCAGGAACCACAGGCGGTGCTCCATTGACTTCATGCGGCAAACATAGGAATGAATCATAGAAATAGGTTTGCTGTGCGAAATTCCCGAAGCTGAACCAACAGACCCGACGCTGCCTATAATCCATATCTGTGTATGACCTGTGTATGATCTGGCTATGATCTGGCGCATATGTATATGCGTATACAACGCATAGATATCCCCGACACGTATCATCTATCATAATGCTGCTGTCAGGAGACGCTACATGTTATCGGATAAAACTCGCACAGATATACACAAGTTCAGGGATCGGATCAACAGAGCTGCCGTGAGCGAGTTCAGCACCGCCTCGTATTTTCAGGGCAAAGGTCAGCCCGCCGAGCAGATCGTCCTGGCCGTAAGCGAAGGCCTGCTGGACCTGCTGGAAGAAGGCCCGTCCCGGGACCCGGATACGGTGCGCCTGTACGTTGAATGGCTCTTCAACCTGATCCGAAAAGAGGGCAAGAAGATCGACACCACCGTGAATTTCCTGAACAGCTATGAGCAAATAGTCACCCGCTTCCTGAATAACAAAGAAGATACAGAAGTAGGTGTGTTCTTCGAGATGTGCCGGGAACTCATCAAGTACAAACATGAACAGCTGCTGCGCTGACCTATTATACCACCATAGCACAACGTTTTTTACCACAACGGCACGGCGGCACAACGTTTTTTACCACAACGGCACGGCGGCACAACGATTTTTTGGACCACAACGGCACGGCAGCACAACGATTGTTATCAAATAGATTGATAGTTAACCATTTATAAAAAAATCGTTGTGTCGTTGTGTCGTTGTGGTTGAGAGGTAGTCGTTGTGTCGTTGTGTCGTTGTGGTTGAGAGGTAGTCGTTGTGTCGTTGTGTCGTTGTGGTTGAGAGGTAGTCGTTGTGTCGTTGTGGTTGGTGGGTGGTCGTTGTGGTTTGTTGTTTCGTGTGGTGCATAGCGTATTCGGCACGCTAAAAGCTTTTTACTGATCACAGCCATCTTACTTCTTAAGCTGTGATTTTTTATGTACGCGAAAATCAAAGACGTCCTGGCCGGTAGGTACTCGGACGGCGAGGAAGTCGAGATCGGCGGCTGGGTGGTTAAAAACAGGTCCAGTGGCAAGATCGTCTTCACGATCATCAGGGACGCTTCGGGCGAGATCCAGGTCACGACCAAGAAGGGCAACGTGTGCGACAATGCGCTGAAGGAGGCCGACGCTCTTGCGCTTGAGTGCTCGACAATCATCAAGGGCAAGGTCCGGACCGATCCGAGGGCTCCCGGGGGACGGGAGCTGGTCGCCACGGATCTGAAGCTGGTGGGCGCGTCACGGGACTATCCTATCTTTGGAGAGGGCCACAATCCGGAAGTGCTGCTGGACTTACGGCATCTGCATATCCGGAGCAAAGAGCTGGTCGCGATCATGAAGGTGAAGGACTCGGTGCTAAGCGCAGGCAGGGAGTGGTTCCGCGCCAACGGCTTCTATGAGGTTACCCCACCTATCATTATGTCCAGTTCCTGCGAGGGCGGGTCCACGCTCTTTGAGCTGAAGTACTTTGACGAGAAGGCTTACCTCTCTCAGAGCGCTCAGCTCTATCTCGAGTCGCTTATCTTCGGCCTTGAGAAGGTGTACTCTGTCACCCCGTCGTTCCGTGCAGAGAAGTCCCGGACCACCAGGCACCTGGCCGAGTACTGGCACATCGAGGGCGAAATGGCGTGGGTCGGCTTGTCTGATATGCTCGATATGCTGGAGAATCTGGTATCATTCATCTGCAATAAGGCTGCGGAAGAGCGCCCCGAGGAACTGAAGCTGCTTGGCAGCGATCCGGAATACTTTAAAAACCTCAAACCGCCTTTCCCCAGGATCACCTACGACGAGGCGATTACAGTCCTGCAGGCAGACGGCTATGAGGTGAAGTGGGGTGAAGACTTCGGTACTCATGAGGAACGGCAGCTGTCCATGCACTATGATATGCCGCTATTCATCACCGAGTATCCGCTGGAAGTCAAGGCGTTTTACATGAAGGATGCGGGTAACGCAAAAGTGCTGAACGTCGATATGATTGCCCCTAAGGGCTTCGGCGAGATCATCGGCGGGAGTGAGCGCGAGACCGATTTGAAATTAATCGAAGAGCGGCTGAAGAAGCAAGGCGAGGACCCGGCAAAGTATTCGTGGTACCTGGACCTGCGCAGGTACGGGTCTGTGCCCCACTCGGGCTTCGGCATGGGTGCGGAGCGCCTCGTGCGGTGGATATGTAACCAGGAGCACATCAGGGATACGATCCCATATCCGCGTACTATTAGCCGGTTTAATCCCTGAGAAACCTCTACTATGACTGCGGCCTGGTGACACAACAATCGTTGGGTCTTCTCATTTTTTCGTTCCTTTACTCGACAATACTCATCTTCCTACGCAATTCGCACTGTTGCTTACTTCAATAGATCTTTTGTATGTCGCTTCAGAAGTTATCGCGGACCCTGTTAACGCTGTTCCCTCACTGATCACCGCGCTTTAGCGTGCTTTTAATCGGATAATATATTTATGTCAGAATATAAATAACCGTGATCATGAAAATCTGCTCGGTATCGCAGTCATTTTATCCGTACGTCGGTGGGGTGACGAGGTATCTTCAGGCTCTGGGTAAGCGATTGATCGAGAGGGGCGATGAGATGATCGTCGTCCACTTAAAAACGCCTGAGATGTCTGATTTTGAAGTGGTGGATAACATCCGTGTCTACCGCATGGCCGAGTCTGCCGGCCTCAAGGAATCCATGGAAGGCTACCTTAAGTTCAAGGAGCTGATCATCGATACGACTCACGGTAGCAAGGCCCCGGTAAGCGTAGAAGACCGGTTCGACCACGGGTACTACGATTATCTTGGGTTCAACCTGAGCATGTATGAGAAAGTCAGGAAGGTCTACGAAGCAGAGCACTTTGACATCCTGCATATTCACGACTTCCAGGTTATGCCGCTTGCGTTTCTCCTTAAAGATGAGATCGATGTGCCGATGGTCTTTACCTGGCACATACCCTTCACCAGTGCCATGCCAGCCGACTGGCGGGATTTCATGGTGCGGTACTTACGCTACTATGACCAGGTGATTTTTTCAACCGATGAGTACGTCCGTACCGCGGTCGAGAGCGGCTTGAGCCCCGACCGTGTGGTGAAGATCAATCCGTTCATCGAAACTGGGGGATATACCTTCATCGGAGAAAATTCCTTCCGGGAGAAGTTTGAGATACCTGAGCACGATAATCTTGTACTCTGCGTCTCTCGCATGGATCCGCGCAAAGGTCAGGAATACCTGATCAAAGCCATCGCCGAAGTGATAAAAAAGCACCCGGAAACGACCTGTGCCTTTATCGGCAACGGCTCTCTGTCCAAAAAGCTCATGGGAAGAAACGACCGGCTGGAGAACCTGAAGGCTCTGGCCTCAGAGCTGGGGGTCAGCGAGAAAGTCAAGTTCCTGGGGAAAGTTTCTCAGGAGGACTTGCTGGCCGCGTATAATGTGTGTGACATGGTGGTACTTCCTTCTGTCAACGAGGGCTTTGGGTTAGTCCTGTCGGAGGCTATGTGCTTCGGAAAGCCGTTGATCGGCTCTAACATCGGAGGGATTCCCGAGCAGATCGTGGACGGTGTGAACGGGTATCTTTTCAAACCTACGGATCACGAGGAACTGGCTCAGTTTATCACTTCGCTGATCGAGCATCCTGAGGTGAGAAAGCAGATGGGGGCGATTGGTAAGGAGCTTGTGAATACGCGGTTTTGTGTTGAAAGGGGTTTTAAGGACCATTGTGAGATATACGATAATATCTTTTTGAAGAAGCGGATGAAGGACAATTCTGGGGCTGGGGAGTCTTTATTGACTGGATAAGATCGTCAGTGGGACCTGGCTTAAGAATCGACCGGGTAGTCCGGCCTTAAATCTACATAAGGCAGACGTAAGCCTGATCAGCACTGGATATATCCATGATTCAGGGAATACTTATTTCTTTCCAGTAGTTGCGATCCCGTTCCTCATCAGCGTCAGGTATCAGCTCCTGTGGATAGGGCGCGAATAGTGTCTGATCTGCGATCTCCCAGTCTGATGTCCGGACCGCGAGCAGTTCGAGTGCTTCAAGCAGCCCGTCCCGGCTTACCTTGTTCATTCGGTATTTCGATACCAGTTCGAGGAGCCAGGCTGTCTCCCCTGACGATAGCTGACTACGATAGCGATCGAATATACTCATCGCCACGCTGGCGTATCCTTCAACCGTCCGGAGCTTGGACAACTGGCTCCTCATCTCTTCGAAATATTCCACCATGTTCCCGCGTGCCAGCACTCCGTCGAGCACTGCCTCTGCGTTCCGATCGTAGCTCATGAACAGGTACTTGTTTCGCTTGTGGAAGTCTCTTACGGCATCCGGATCTCCTGTCTCCGCGGCCTCTCGGAAGCCTGCGAATGCAAAAACCTTCGTTAAAAATTCATCGCATATTTTTCTGTTTCTCATTCTCATGTCGTCTTCTATAGGATAGCCGGGGTAACGTCGCAACAATTTGCGGGCAAATAGCCCGCTTGTTCTGCCTGCGACTCCGGGGCCAACCGGGTAGTCATACACCTTGATGTTGTATAACCCGATGGTCGGGGAGCCATACTTGAATAGAAACCCGTCGACCGGCGGCATCGAAGTGATAAAACGGTCTGTGAACTCGTCCATCGAGTCGGTGACATCCCGCCCTGTACGAGGCTGTATCAGGCGCTCCCTGCCTTCCAGGTTGACGATCCGCAATGGGTCACGGGGCACACCCAGGCCGATCTCGCATTCGGGACAGACTTTGATAAAGTCGACAAATGGTTTCAGATCTTTCACTACCGGACACGGGACGACCCTTCCGTCATACCTGACCGACTCGAATTCAAGACAGGCACTGATCACGATGACAGGCCTGGGAAATCTTCGCACTTCCGTTTAGCCCCCTATTCCTTACCCAGCAGATAATGTATCGATTTGACAAATTCCTCGTGTGAAAACGACTGCGGAATATTTCCAACCAGCCGCTGGTAGTACATATCGTACTCTTCTGCGAAGAGTCCCAGATCGCTGGAAGCGTATCGCGCTGCCCTGTTGATGATATCCAGCGCATTCACCACTTTTCCCTTCTTCATCATGACCTGCGCCAGCCACAGCGATGACAGCATAAAGGCACCGTGCTCTTCCTCAAACCTCTTCAGAAGGCCCCCTGTACCCAGGTGATCGGTGATGCTCTTGACGCTGCTCTTTACTAAGGGGTCTGTCACCGGAAGCATGTTCATCAGCGGTATGGCCAGCACGGATGCGTCGTATGTGTCGTCCTGGTAGGCCCGTTTGAAACACTTTCTCTTCTCAGACCAGCCGTTGGCGATCACGTCGTCTCTGATGTGTGTCGCCTCGTGCTTCCAGCGCCTGGCCAGGTCGTCCCGGTCCACTTTGGCCGCCAGCCGGCCGCCGTACTCTAAAGCAGCCCAGCACATGGTCTTGCTGTGCACGTAGTCCATATCTTCCCTCCGGAACTCCCAGATACCCGCGTCTTTCTCTGTCCAGTGGCGGGCCACGTAGTCTACGATCCGCTCGATCTGGTCGAAGTGTTTTACGATGTACTCCTTATCTCCTGAGTACCGGTCGTACATGTGCAGGGCGTGGATCACCTCTCCTTCGAGGTCGTTTTGCTTTTGATCCACGGCCTTATTGCCTATTCGCACCGGCCGGCTGTTGCCAAAGCCCACCAGCGAGTCCAGTAGCACTTCTTCGGTGCCGTCAAGGTTGCCGTCCAGAGATACTAGCGGGTAGGGATATGGCTTGCCACCGGGCTGGGCTATACCCAGCAGGAAGTCGAGCAGCTTGCGGGATTCGTCTTTCATGCCGGAGAGCACCAGCGCTTCCGCGCTGTAGGCACCGTCGCGTACCCAGCAGAAGCGGTAGTCCCAGTTGGAGTCTTTACCTACCATCTCGGGAAACGATGTGGTGGGTGCAGCTAAAATGGCACCGGTGCGATCGTATATCAGCTGCTTCAGCACGATCAGGGAACGCATGTAAAAGTAGTGTAGTCGAGGGCTGAGTTCGAATATCGGGTGAGCTTTCGATGCGAAGCATCTCCAGAAGCGGAGGTCTGCCTGGTAATCCTTAAAAAAGTCAGCTCGCTTCTCTTCCTTCTCGCACTCGTCCGCCGTGGAGCCGTAGGTCAGGAGCAGTGGTATCGCCAGCGGTGGCTCGACCTCGAATGTGAGGCGGCGCTTTTTTAAAATTGATTTCTCCGTGGTAGATAGCCTGATTGCCTGTTCCGGCGCAGTGAATGTCAGGCCGCTCTTATCCGCAGTGATCTCCGGGACAGCACGGTTATAGTCGGGTCTCAGGTCGATGTCGACGTGCAGCTTAAGCCTGTCGGGGCCGGATATCCCGAGTATCCTCCACAGCCGGCGTTTGCCCCAGGGCATAAAGTCGATCGCCCGGATCGTGTCGCTGCCCAGCTGGGTGGTCGTCTCAAGGACACAGGTATCTTCTATGTAACGCTGTTCTCCCGCCTCGAAAGAGGTGACAGACCTGTCCATCTCTGACGCTATTGTTAAAGCGCCGCCTTCCTTGTGGTCAAGCGCCCGGGCAAAAACCGTGGGCGAATCGAACCTTGGCACGCACAGCCAGTCCAGTGAGCTGAATATGCTGATGAATGCGCACGTCTCGCCGTTGGCGATGATACCGTACATAGCAGAAGGTTAGGCTCACATTTATAAATACTATTCAATGTTTTTAATGCGGCGCGCCTCGATGTATTCGAGAAACTCCTTTAGACCGAAGCCGAAGTCATGCTTACAGACGTAGTCTGACTCACGCTTGACGGCGGGCAGGGCATTGCAGACCGCACCCATCAGGGTGCAAAGGCTGCGCATCTCCAGGTCATTTTCCGCGTCTCCTATGCATGCCATTTGCCTGGGGGTGAGGCTATATATGCCCATCAGCCACTCGATCCCTGTCGCCTTCGACACCCCGGCCGGGAGGATCATCAGTGAGTCCACATTTTTAACAACATGCATTTGAGGGCGCGATGCCATGGTCTGATCAACCTCCTGCTCGTAATTTCGGTGAACCGAAACCACGACGTCTCCGGCGTCATACGGCACCCCAAGCGATCGGAGCCGGGAGAGCATTTCTTCCCGTCCCTCCACACGAGCAATATAATGTTTACTGCCGTTAGCGAACCCTACGCATCCGTTCTCCGCGATAAAGGAATCTACCACACCTTCGAGGCTATGGTAAAGATCGTACATGAACTCGTACTTCCGCCCTGACACGATTGAAAAAAGAGTCCCTTTTCGCTTAAGCCTCAGAATCGCATCTACCAGCCCGGGCTCGACCCTCAGGGTGGCGTCAGTGAACGTCCTGTCGTAGTCGCTGAGCACGAGGCGAATATCGTTCATCACTGTTATTTATATCTCATACAGTTAATATTTTTCTTCGACGGAAAAATATCTTGCCGAGGTTCATCGATACTTTTTTCCCGCCCGGGAAAACCCCTGGCTCTCTGGTATATAATCTTTACTATTTTCCCGGCTTCTGGCCTATCGGCAGCCCAGGTCCACCGATCTCCCTATCTCATTGTTATAAACTCTCCCCGGGGGCGCAGTGGGCGGGTTTATTTGTATCGGCTTTACTCTGGCAAGCGTACCGCTTTTCCTGCCATTGCATGGTACTAATCCGCCTTTGTAGCAATATAATGGGGTGATTCTCAATAATTTCGCTGTCAGCGGGCTAATTCTTGTATTAAACTCCTGCCATTGATTTTATATATCATGATTGACTATGATTTTTTATTGCTTGGTGTATTGTATGGACGGATTATTGCTTTTGTCGCTGACCGTACTGGTGCCTGCCGTTTTGGGCATCATCACTTACCTGCTGCCGGGCTATGACCTTAAAAAGTATATGGTCATCCTGTGCGCGGTGGTGCTTTCTGCAGCTTCGCTGCTAGTGCTGTACAGCGGTCCCCAGGGCGTCTCCGTTGAGTCGATCAATGCCGCTATACCTGTCTCGTCGATCATTGTTTTGCTAGATTTCCTGTTACTCCTGACTTTTCTATACTTCGGTATCCGGGATAAGGACTACAAGGTGATGGCACTGGCTGTGCTTCAGGCTATACCTCTGGTGTACCTGGAGTTCCTGCTACCGGCGAGCCATTCTGCGGCGCCGACCTTCGTGATAGACGACCTGTCGATCGTCATGTGTCTCGTAGTCTCAATCATCGGATCGCTGATCCTGATCTACTCGATCGGCTACATGAAGGGCGACAAGAACGTATCGTCTTTCTTCCTGCTGATGATGCTGTTCCTGGGTGACATGAATGCGCTCATCTTTGCCAATGACCTGACGTGGCTGCTCTTCTTCTGGGAAGTGACAACGCTCTGCTCGTTCTTGCTGATCCGGCACTACCGGGACCAGCCGTCGATCAAGGCTTCGGACCGTGCCCTGTGGATGAACCTGCTGGGTGGCCTGGGCCTGGTGACCGGCATCATCCTAGTCGAGATGTTCTATAACACTCGCTTCCTGTCTGAGTTGCTTAGCGCTCATGCTACGCTTCCCGGTTCACTGTCGTTCCTGCCAGCGACTGTTCTGGTACTGCCCTTTGCGCTGCTGGCGTTCGGTGCCTTCACCAAATCGGCGCTCATGCCTTTCAACTCCTGGCTCACCGGGGCAATGGTAGCGCCGACGCCTGTCTCGGCTTTACTCCACTCGTCTACGATGGTCAACGCCGGGGTATACCTGCTTATCCGGATCGCCCCGTTCATCATCGGCACCACTGTGTCAGACATCATCACGATCGCGGGTGGGTTCTCGTTCATGTTCTGCGCGCTGCTGGCGATCTCTCAGACCGACTCCAAGCGAGTACTGGCCTACTCGACAATCAGCTACCTGGGACTGATCGCCATGTGCGTGGGCATCAACACCAGTCTGGCGCTCACTGCGGCCGTAGCCCTGCTGGTATTCCATGCAGTATCCAAAGGCCTGTTGTTCCTGTGTGTGGGCGATATCACCCACCAGATCGGCTCGAGGGATATCGAGAAGATGGAGGGCTTGATTGGCAAAACTCCGCTGGTAGCCATCCTCACTGTGGTTGGACTCATCTCGCTGATGGCACCCCCGTTCGGCATCTTCGTGGGTAAGTGGCTGGCCTTCCAGTCTGCCTCGTCTTTCAGCCAGATCGGCCTGTCACTGATCGATATCTTCTTCATCATCTTCGGCAGCATCTTCTCGGTCTTCTACTATGCCAGGTGGGCTGGCAAGATGCTCTCGGCCGGAGCGGATGAAAAGCCGCCGAAGCAGCACCACGACTGGTTCATGGAGTTGCCGCTGGTGCTCCTGACCATCGGGATATTCGTATCTGTGGGACTTACCACAGTGTTCTTCACCGATCTGATCGATATCCCGCTCGCATACGGTTCACAAGCTTCGCAACTGGTAAGCGGATGGGTAGCACTGCAGAGCGCATTCGGAAGCTTTTCACCGTTGATGTTCCTGATCATCTTCCTGCTGATCCTGCTCGTCCCGATGGCATTCGTCCGCATATCAAAAAAGTCGGTCACCCCGGCGTACTCATGCGGCACAGGCACAGAGCCTGAGCTTGGTGGCGGCTACTTCGAGAGTATGATCGGTGAAAGCAGGTTGCTTAAGTATTTAATCCCGATCGGCGTTTTGCTGTTGATCGCCCTGTTCGTGGCGGTGTTAATATGATCACGTGGACTGATGCCATCTTTACCAATACTTACCTGACCACATACGGTCCGCCGCTATTACTGCTCTTGCTATCTCCGATCATCGGAGGCCTGCTCATGGGCCTTGACCGCAAGATCACGGCGAGGCTGCAGAACCGCGCCGGGCCGCCAATTGTCCAGCCGTTCTACGACGTCTTCAAGCTGTTCGGCAAAGAGGACAACGTCATCAATAAAACTCACATCGTGTTCGGCCTCGCCTACCAGACGACAGTCGTATTAAGCCTGGCCTTGCTGCTGTTCGAATACGATCTGCTGGTGATCACGTTCGTGTTCGGCCTGTCCTTCATATTCCTGGTGCTGGCAGGGTACAGCGTCCGGTCACAGTTCAGCTATATCGGCTCCACCAGAGAACTGCTACAGATGCTGACCTACGAGCCGATTTTACTGCTTGTCGTCTTCCTGATCAGGCTGGTCACCGGTAGCTTCGAGACCGAATCGATCTATAAGGTCGGTCCATTACTCTATACGCTGCCACTGGCACTGCTGGCTATACTGATCATTCTGCCGATCAAGTTCCGCAAGTCGCCCTATGACATATCATCTGCACACCAGGAGATCGCGCAGGGGCCCATGACCGAGTTCACGGGGAAATACCTCGGGCTGATCGAGTCGGCCCACTTCTTCGAGCTGTTCTTCATGTTGTGGTTCATCAGTCTGTTCTTCGTGCAGGACCTGGTCATAGGAACTATAACAGTACCAGGATGGGTTATGAGGATCGGGTTGATGGTATTTGCATACATGTTCTCGATCGTGGTCGATAACGCTACGGCGAGACTCAGGGTAGATCAGATGATCAAACAGGTTTACATAATCGGATTGCTTCTGTTAGTCCTGAACCTGGCATATATACTGATTACCGGGAGGTGGATCGCATGAGCTTTGTAGAATTATCCCGTAAAAAGTCACCGTGGGTCATCCACGTAGGTACTGGCGGATGCAACGGGTGCGATCTGGAGATCCTGTCGTGTCTCACTCCTCGGTTTGACGTAAGCCGTTTCGGGGTATATAGCACTGGCAACCCCAAGCACGCCGACGTGATGCTCTGTGTGGGTCCTGTGACCCAGAAATATAAAGAGATCATCACGAACCTCTATAACCAGATGCCAGACCCGAAAGTCGTGATCGCAGTGGGGACATGCGCCAGCACTGGCGGCATCTACCAGGGTTGTTATGGTACCTGCGGTTCCCTGGATCAGGTCATTCCCGTCGACGTGTACATTCCCGGCTGCAACGTGCGGCCCGAGGCGGTCATTGACGGACTAGTACTGGCACTAGACCTCCTGAACGAGAAGGAGCGTAAAATCATCGAAGAAAAAAAGAAGGTAAAAACCACCGGGGTGGCTTAGATGGATGTAAAAATTGTCACGCAACAAGAGATACAAGCCGCCGCCAGGCGACTTAAGGAGTCCGGTGCCCGGCTGATCACCATTGTCGGCACTGACACCGGAACCAGCATCGAAGTCACCTACTTCTTTCACACGGGCGTGGGCCAGACCGAGAACTACCGGGTCGTTGTGCCAAAAACAGGCGGTAACGAGCAGATCGAGGGCATTTCTCACATTTGGCCAGCAGCTTTCGTGGCTGAGAATGAGGTCTCCGAGATGTACGGCGTGAAGGTAAAAGACGTCCCCGGGCGCTTCTTCCTTGCGGATAACGTCACAGCTCCCTTGAGGAGGAAAACGCCATGAAGACCACCATTCAGTTCGGACCCCAGCACCCTGTCTGGGTAGAGCCTATACGGCTGAAACTCTCGCTCGACGGCGAAATCGTAAAAGATGCGGATCTGGAGGCCGGGTACGTTCATCGTGGTCTCGAGAAGAAGTTCGAATGGGACTATAACAAAGGTGCCTATCTTGCCGAGCGCGTCTGCGGCATCTGTACCCAGCACCACTCGACATGCTTCTGCCTGGCCGTAGAGAAAACCATGAACCTGGAGATCTCTCGCAGGGCTGCCATTATACGGACTATCATGCTGGAGCTGGAGCGGTTGCACAGCCACCTGTTAGCCATAGGGCTAACCCTTGAGGCAATCGGCTTTGAGAACCTGTTCATGCTCTGCTTCAGGGATCGTGAAATGGTGCTGGACGTATTCGAGCGCACTACGGGCAACCGGGTACTGCATGGCATCAACCTCGTCGGTGGGGTGACGCGCAATATCGGCCCCGAGATGGGGAAAGAGATCATGGATTTCTGCGATCAGATCGAAAAACGCTGCCACGACCTTGGCGACATGATCCTGCACAGCTACACGATCAAGGAGCGCATGAAAGGTGTCGGTATTCTCCCGAAGCAGATGGCACTTGACTACTCGGTCGTAGGGCCTGTGGCCAGGGGCAGCGGGATACCGTATGACGTGCGGAGCGATGCACCATACCTTCTCTATGACGAGCTCAATTTCAAGCCCATTGTCGAAGAGAGCTGTGACGTCTGGGCTCGCTCGGTCGTCCGGGTACGGGAACTGTTCCAGTCCATCGACCTTATCCGGCAACTGGTGCCAATGCTGGACGGGCTTCCTGACGATCTCATCGTGAAGTCCAAAACCCTGCCCGAAGGAGATGCCTTCGCCCGGGTCGAGCCGCCCCGGGGTGAACTGTTCTACTTCGCAAGAGGTAAAAAGTCTAAGGAGATGGACCGTATCAAGATCCGGACGTCGACCTATGCCAATGGTCCGGCACTTGTGCCCGTGATCAAAGGCTGTCACCTGGCAGACGTAGGAGTGATTACGATCAGCTACGACCCATGCATAGGGTGCTTTGACAGGTAGTGGAGAGTGACGACATGCTTAAAATTCTCGAAAATATAGTCAGAAATGCGATAAGCAGGCCATATACTTCGAAGTACCCGTTCACCCCGTACGATCACTTTCCGGGTACCCGGGCGGACGTAACCTTCGATGGTAAACTCTGTATCCTCTGTGGCTTATGTCAGAGATCATGTCCTGCAGACTGTATAGTCATTCACAAAGAGCAGGAGCAAGTCGAATACCTCAACACCCAGTGCATCCGCTGCGGGTACTGCGTGCGGGTATGCCCGACCAACGCGATCTCCCAGAACGAGATCTACACCAAGCCCTCCATGGAGAAACTGACCATCTGGACAAAGGTCACCAACGAGAACGCCCCGGTGATCAAGAAACGTAAGGCCGCCGAAGCAGCTGCAAAGGGAGCTACGGCCACCAGGGCCCCGGAAAAGACGCCGGCACCGGGCAAAGATGAAAAGACGGGTGAATAGCCCGTCACCTCTATTTTTAATATACGCGTATCGAAAAACACTTGCGTTTTCTTTTACCAACGGTTAATATTGCGCTGGTATAACATCAAGTCAGAGATGATCGCTGTGCTTAGTGGTGAACTACCCGCATTAGCCGGCGATCGTGGATTGTGCATAATATTACTCAGGTGATATACATGGTGTTTGGTAGAAGTCATAAGACGGGAATGGCAGGTATGGTGCAGAGGCGGGCTAGTCAGATCGAGCACACCGGGTCTGCTCTATCCCAGTCAGCGGCCGAACAAGGTGCCATGGCCAGCCGCAGGGTCTCCGATATTCTACGCCGGGCAGCTGATGATATTTCCGGCGTCGGAACGGTGGCCTATCCGGAAAAGATCAAGGAGCATGTGGACATGGCCAGGGAACGGGTCGATGAAGGCGCAGAAATGGTCAAGACCAATATTCGCGAGCATCCGCTGACCAGCGTTGCCATGGCCGTCGGAGTAGGCTTTATGGCCGGAGCCGCAATCAGCCTCCTCGGTAGCCAGATGTACCGGGAAACAAGACCTTAAGATAAACCCCTTCGGGTTATACTTTTTTTGCAGTGTTGAACCCTGTCACAAAAGATTTAAGCCGTGCAGTAATTATGTAAGTTATAGTCTGCAATACTTAGCGCTCCAGGATCATTATCATGGCAACCGATAACAAGCGCATACTGGTCACAGACGATGAACCTAACATCGTCGACATTATCACCGGGATGCTCGCCCGCAACGGCTTCACCACGCTCAAGGCGTACAGCGGTGATGAATGCATACAATTAGCCAGAGTGCAGCGGCCAGACCTCATTTTTCTCGACATCATGATGGAGCGCATGGACGGCTGGGAAGTCGCCAGGATCATCAAGAACGACCCTGCCCTGAAAGAAATACCAATCATTATGGTCACAGCAAAACCCCTCACTTTTGAGGATGTCCGCGACCGCTCTATCCTTATCGAGAACTACATCATGAAGCCAGTCAACGCCGCAACGCTCAAGCAGGCTGTCGATGAGGTCTTCACCGCCCGCACGAGGATCGAGCGCACCATGGAAATGGCCAAGAAGTCCGGCGTGACCGACGAGATCATCAACACGTACCGGGACCGCTACGTGAAACTCCACATCCAGGCACAACGTAACAAAAAGCTACTCACCCTCATGTCCCAGCTCTACCCCGAGGACAAGACCAACAGCAACCCCACTTCCCGCAACATGCTCGCCAGCCTCCGCAAAGGGCTGGAAAGCCAGGAAGAAGAGCTCAGACGCATGGAGAAAATACTGACCACACCCAACCGGTGACCGCGCTATACTAACCACGGCGGCACAACGTTTGTTTTTACCACAACGGCACGGCGGCACAACGTTTGTT
>CAZJRS010000071.1:0-19782 GCA_964548585.1 uncultured Methanocella sp.
AGACCCACTGCCCGGAACACACTAAACCGAACACCAATGGAAAACCATTGTGTACCTTGAGTCATTCATGCCCTTCATGTTAAAGCATAGCGCAGCATTATTATGCGCATCCAGGACTCTGGTCCGTCACGCTCTTCGTAGTAGCACGACGAAGACGCTGCCCTGGCTCATATCGCCTGGCACCCGGTCTTCGACCCATATGTGTCCGCCGATCCTGTTGACGATCATATACACCATAGACAGCCCGATGCCGGAGCCTTTTGTGGTTTGGCCGATGCGCTGGAATATAACTTGCCGTCTGTCTTCGGGTATGCCTCGGCCGCGGTCTGCGATGCGGATTGACCAGTAGTCGTTTCCTTCGTAGCGGGACTCGGAGACGTCTACGTCGATCGTCTTTTCCGGGTGGGGATCGTATTTGATGGCGTTTTCGAGAATGTGGTGGAAGATATCGTGGGCGAACTGGTTGGCCATGACCATGCTGCCCGGTTTGAGGTGAGTGTTGATGTAGACCGACTGGCTCGAGTGGGCTTTGATGACTTCGCTCAGGTCTTGCTGGAGCAGCTTAGTCAGGTCGGTCGGGACGATATTCAGATTCCCGCTTTCCAGGATTCTTCTCACTTTTTGTACGTTCTCGATGAGGCGGTTGCTGCCTGCCACGCCGGACTGGGATTTGACGAGGTAGGAGCGTTCCTCTTCTGACAGGTTTTCGGATAGTTCCAGCATCTCCAGGTAGCCCATGGAGATCTGGTTGAAGTTCCGGATGTCGTGGCTCATCAGGTTGATGAAGAAGTCATCAAACTTCCTCGCCCCTTCGACTCGATCGAATTCTTTGTGCCGCTCGGTTGAGTCGATCAGGGAGATAATTGCGCCGTTGATACGCCGGTGGACGGCCAGCGGCGTCACGATCAGGTCATAGTACACATCGGTGTCGGCTGCGGGCCGGTAGTCGGTCAGGCGGATGGTTTTAGCCGCGGACAGCGAGTCGATCACGGCTTTCGTCACCGGGTGGTCAGATCCGACCGCGTCGATGCTCTTCAGCTCGGCAGGAGTGAAGCCGAGCCGCAAGTTGATGAACTCGGCGCCCGCCCGGTTATAGAAGATGACGTGGAGACGATCATCCACCGCGATGATGCCCGTTGGCGCGGAGTTAATGATGTCCTGCTCAGCCCAGCACGCGATCGCCTTCGGTTCCTCTTCATGATAGGTTTCGACCCGGCCGAGCAGTTTTCCCTCGTCATCCCGGACCGGATATGCACGCATATGAATGATGGTATGCCCGTCAGCGAGTTCCCACTCGGCCTCGCCTTTTTCGAACTGACTGGCGAGCATCGCGGAGAGGTTATCTCTAAAGAGCCGGGGGTCTTTGAATGATCGGCTCTGTGTTTCAAGAATTGACATGCGATCCCCCCCGGAGACGTTTGTCGCCCCTGGCAGAAACCGGCTATAGAAAGACTTACTAGCCCACTGGATTCGCCCGTCAGTGTCCGTAAGCAGTACCACATCGCCCTCGCTGTCGAGTGCATGTTTCAACATGGAAAACATATCAGGCTTCTTAGCTTCCATCATCCCCGAAGGACGTCCCGCTGTGCCGGATACCCCGGCCATCCCGGAAAACAATCTTTGTGGCTGCTTACCCCTGTCCGCATCTGGCACCATGATCACCGATCTACTAAAGATATGGTATAGCCTGTTTTTATATTTTGGGACTTCTGGAGAGGGGGAACTGCGAACCAACATGAACGCTACGTTGTGCCCAACTCAGATTGCCAGTATTCACGTGCCTGGTATACTTGTGATTGGTGCACGCAAAGAGAGGTGTCTATCTCTTGTCTGGGTTTATTGTGTGTATCACAAAAACACGAAAATTCTTTTTTAGAGGGACACTAAAACTCAAAAGCTCAAGGTATCACGGCCAAGACTACTAACGGCACTAACTCACGATTTAAAACACGAAGGATCAGGAAGTACACGGTTATTAAAACACGAACAAGTTCCGCTAAGTGACACGAACGGCACCAAATTAAAGCACGGTAGCCCTTACTTACAGGTTTATTATCCTCAGACAATCAATTCTTCAAGGATACCCGCATGGAGAAGGGCATTATCAGGATAATACTCAGTGACCAACCAATAGTCCAATGTCGGTCGAATGATAGCAAATGCTATCACTACCCGTGTTTTGATTTGGTGTCATTCGTGTCACTTAGCGGAACTTGTTCGTGTTTTAATAACCGTGCAGTTAGTGATTTTCGTAATTTAAATTGTGTTTTTGTCCGATTAGTGATCTTGGCCGTGATACTTAGAGCCATTCGAGTTTTAGTGTCCCTCTAAAAAAGATTTCGTGTTTTTGTGCTACACACCATAAACCAAGACAAGGCCTCACACTACAGTAGAAACAGTATAACACAAAGCACGGGGATACAGGAACGGAGACTGTACAGCGTCACTAGTTTCTACACAGCAATCACTAACTATATATACTATATCGGTATTCGATATACTATCTGATATATCGGAGCTCGATATATCGGGGTTTGATATATGCACGACGATATCATGAACAACGAAGTCCGAAAGGGCTTTCTGAAGATCATTATCCTGCGGATAGTTCAAACAAAACCTTCGCATGGCTACGAGATCATCCAGGAGATCGGGAAGAAGTCACACCACAACTGGACGCCTAGTCCCGGGTCCGTGTACCCTGCCCTGGAATTTCTCGAAAAGAAGGGCTACATCCTGGGCCTGGAAGATGACCGCAAGAAGGTCTATTCCATCACAGCCAAGGGTGAGCATACGCTACAGCAGATGTATGAAAAACGAAAGCAGTTGTTTGAAGAGCTGAAAATGTTTCTTGGAGACATTCTGGAGGAAAACGATGTCTGAGAAAGTTGCGATCGAAGTGAAGGGCTTGACTAAAAAGTTCGGCGACTTCACGGCAGTGGATAACATATCCTTTAACGTTAATGAGAACGAGATTTTTGGCTTCCTCGGCCCCAACGGTGCCGGTAAGAGCACGACGATAAGGATGCTCTGCACGCTGGCCAGGCCAACGTCGGGGGATGCGGTCGTTAATGGCTATGACCTGGTCAATCAGCCCACCCGAGTCAGGGAGAGTATCGGCCTGGTCGCGGAAAAGATGATCATGTACGATCAGTTGACTGCGGCGGAAAACCTTCGCTTTTTCGGCAACCTGTATAACATGCCGAAGCAGAAGATCGAGACCCGCATCGACGAGCTCCTTAGACTGGTTAATATGACCGAGTGGAAGAACGCCCAGATAAAAAAGTTCTCTACGGGCATGCGGCAGCGGATCAATGTGGTCAGAGCCCTGCTGACGGAGCCAAAGATCATCTTCATGGATGAGCCGACGCTGGGCCTGGACCCTCAGACGACACTGTCGATCAGAGAGTTGATCCGGGACATTAACAAGAACGGGACTACTGTGATCCTCACCACCCATGCAATGATAGAAGCAGAGGCGTTGAGCAACCGCATCGCCATCATTGACCATGGCAAGATCATCGCCCTGGATACCCCGCAGAACCTGAAGAAGTTGATCAAAGATAACGATCTGACGATGTTCAGCGTGAAGATACCCAACCTGACCCCGACCCTGATCCAGAAGGTGCAGGGTCTGGACTGCGTCGCGGCGATCGCACAGCCGGATGCGTACGATTTGAAGATCAGTGCCAGAGGCAGCAACGGGCTGGACCGCATCATCGATACGATCCGGGCGAACGGAGGCAACATTGCGACGTTAAATACCACCGAGCCTACGCTGGAAGACGTATTCCTGTCGGTGACCGGGAAAGAGATGCGAGACCAGGCTAACGAAAAGCCTAAGATGGCTATGCGCCACGGGCCTTTCCGCGGATCAAAGTCGAGGGTGAGGTGAGATCGTGACTCTGATCAAAGCGTTACAGGACAGCTACCGTATTGCTGTCAAAGACCTGCTGGAGTTCCAGAGGAATCGGATAGGGCTGTTGTTCCTGTTCCTGATGCCGTTCTTCATGCTGATCATGACCGGCTTTATCTTCCCGACCGGGGACACGTATACTAATATACCAGTGGCATTGGTCGATATGGACAATACCCCCGCCAGTCAGCAGTTCATGGCACAGCTCGTTGCGATGAATAACAAGACCAACTCGATGGTATTCACAGATGCTGCAACTGCCGACGATGCCAGGACACTGATCACCAGAGGGCAGATCTACGGTGCCATCATCATCCCGGAAGGGTTCTCTGCCAGCGTAGCTCAGGGACAACAGGCGAATGTCACGGTCATATCTGATAACAGCATCCCCCAGATCGCGATGGTCATGCAAGGTATCGGGGCACAGGTCGTCAGTATGCTGGGCTCGATAAAGGCTACCGCGTCGGTTCAGATGATGAATGTCGAGACGAACATGACCGCCCAGCAGGCGGCAGCAGTCATCGCCCCGTATAAAGTGGACGCCCAGGGCACGGTCGGAGGGGAGAAGAACTACTTCGACTTCATCGCTCCCGGACTGCTGATGATGATCGTGATGATGGGTGCCATGACAGGCATACCACGGGCGATCTCCCACGAAAAGGAGATCGGCACCTTTGACGGCATACTCGCCGCCCCGGTCAACGACATATCGATCATCCTGGGGAAGACGATTGCGCAGACGGTGCGTGGCTTCATCCAGGGCGTCATCGTCCTGGTCATAGCCATCCTACTCTTCGGCGTACACATCCAGATAGCCAGCATCCCGCTGGCATTCGGGCTGCTGTTACTGGGCATCTTCAGCTTCATCGGGCTCGGCATCCTGCTGACCTCTCTCGCCAACAACGAGGAGACGGCGACGATCCTGATGACCGTACTGCAGTTCCCGATGATGTTCCTGACAGGAGTGTTCTTCCCGATCCAGCAGATGCCGTGGTTCATGCAGGCGCTATCCAATCTGTTGCCGCTGACCTATGCAGTCACGGCCATGCGTAAAGTCATGATCCTTAACGCAAGTGTGGCGGATGTCCTGCCAGAAATAGCCATACTGGTCGTGTTCGGAGCGATTACGCTCGCAATCGCGATACCAGTATTCAGAAGATCGATGACGAGGTAGGGCGAGAGCTCTACCGCTATTTTTTTTTAAAAAAAATTAGTTCATTTTGAGCGGGGCCCCGCAGCTGGGGCATTTGGCGTTGGCGCCGGCATCGTAGATCGTCCCGCAGTACTCGCACGGTATCAGCTTTTGGACATTTCCGTCGCTGTCTCTCGTCCTGTACAGGAGCTGTTTTTTCTTGAACTGGTACTCATCCTCGGTGATCATACCTTTGTCTCTGCAGGCGGCCCATTTTTCCAGTTCGGCCATCTCGGGCGTGACGCCCGGTTCAGGTACAGGTCCGGGTTCAGCCGGTCTGGTGACTTCACCATTGTTGACAATGACAGTCTTGTCCTCCGGAACCGGAGTGAGATTGAACTCTTTCAGCAGCTCGTTGACAGCCAGGTCGATGACCCCGCCAAGCAACTCATTGTTTGTGAATAGCCGGCCTACGTTCATGGCGTAGTTCCGCTGGGTCCCGAAGATCAGCCGGTCGATCGTACTCTTCGCTTCGTAGTATTCCCGCTCGTGGCGATGGGTAAATGGGACGTAGATCGGGTTCGGCCTGCCTCGGACGAACAGATCCAGCCTGCCCCCGAGACCAGAAAGGCCACGGGCACCGGACAAACCTACGGATGTGATATCCGCCAGTCGGATCTCGGTTCTGTTCAGCAGGCCTCCGATGACCAGCCTGTCCTCGTAGACCTCAATCCTGTTTCCGCCTGGCAGCGATCCGCCAGCCCTTGCCAAAAGCTTTGCCATGTCAGACCATTTCCAGAAAGATTTTCAAGTCGATTCAGGATAACGCCAGGCTAACCGGGAATGCCCGCCCATAGGGAGTATAAACAAAGCCGGTGAAGCCCTTGCATTTCAGTACGTTGCGCTTGACCGGGCCCAGTGGCCGAAAATCAGCGTGCAGGCATTTAGAGTTGATCTCTACGTCAAAGTATCCGCCGACCATTGGCTCCGCGCCGTTGGAGCTGTCGCGGTACAGAAAACAGGTATTCAGGTAGTTACCGGCCACTACCCCGGTATGCGTGTGTCCTGCTATGTGAAGAAGCGCGTTATCATAGACGACGGATCTTCGCTTGGACCGTCCCTCTGTGACGACATTGCTGTGATGAATGAAGATCGTGTTTAAGTCTGCCAGTTCGGGCGAGGTGGTAATTGGCATCATAGGGCCGAGATAGTACTTCTTCCCGGGCTCGAGTAACAGGTCGGTACGGTGCAGGAGTGACCGACATTTTTTGCCTCTGCCGTGGAAATCACGGTTACCTGTCACATACTTGACATTATCAAACTCATCGGTGAGAATCTGAAGGATGGTATCCAGCGATTTCTGGGATTGCCGCTGGTCGCCGGTTACGGAAAAATTGGTCAGATCTCCGGCGATGATGACCGCATCGTAACGGACCTTGCGGGCGCGGACGTCCTTAACAAGACGCCGTACTGCGGGCACGTTGCCATGTATGTCTGAAAAGCAGAGGATACGCATCTATTATCCCTGCGCCGCTCATATTATATATTTTCTTTTGTCTAAGCATAGCTATGAAGCCCGGGGATGAGGTAAGATACGCCGAGGCAGGTAAAGATGACACAGAGGAACCCCACAATCGAGAGGTATGCCGCTTCTTCGCCTTTCATGCCACTTAGACGCAGTAAAAGATAAAGGCCATATATAAACACTGTGATCAGTGACCAGATCTCTTTAGGATCCCACGACCAGTAAGAGCCCCAGGCCACTTTTGCCCAGAGCGAGCCCATGGCGATGGCGGTTACCAGCAGGATAAGACCACCTGCGGTGCAGATCAACGATATACGGTCCAGCCTCCCCAGATCATTTTTTCCTGATTTTTTCATGGCATAGTAGAGGTATGCTGTTGACGCGGCTGCAGAGCAAGTAAACAGCCCGTAGGAGGCTATCGCAACCGGGACATGGACCAGCAGCCACCGGCTCACCAGCGAATCCGGCAATGCTGCCAAGGGTTTCCACGTGAAAGCGGAGAAGATCAGAAGGATTACCGGTACGATGGCAAGCATCAGGCGCAGTGACCGTGGTTCGCCTTTCAGTGTCGACACCAGGAGAAAAAGCCCCAGGATCAGCGCGAGTAGAGCCGCTATTTCATATAAAGAAGCCCATGGTGCCCTTCCGGTGATGACTAGCTGCATTGAGAGGGCTGCCGCGATAGCGGTACATCCGGATGCAGCCAGAGCAGGAGCCAGTTTTTTGGGGTGAAAATTTATGGATATGAGATATATGATAAACGCTGTCGCCCCTGCCAACAGCAGCCATTGCTCTGCCACCATACCGCACTCTCAAAAGATATATATCAGGCGCATCAGTATAAGCCATGACATAAATATCTGTGGTTAACTGATATCGATTGCGTGATTCCCGATGGCGAGCAAGTACTACTATTCGACCCGTGACCTTCTTGTGATCGCTGTGCTGGCTGCGCTAGGCGGCGTTATGTCAGCATACGTGGGATATCTGGCAAACATGGTCAACCACCTGGTCGGCGTTCCCTATGGGGCGGGGCAGATCATGGGCGGGCTGCACATCCTCTGGATGGTGCTGATCATGGCGATTACCGGGAAAAAAGGATCGGGCGTCCTGGGCGGGCTGGTAAAGGGTTTCGTCGAGTTTGCCAGTGGCAGTCCTCACGGCATTTTCATCATATTTCTGTCGCTGGTCGAAGGTCTTTTCGCGGAGCTGGGCTACTGGCCGTTCCGGAGGTTTGGAAAGCTCAGGTATATGACATCGGGTGGCATAGGAGCTTTTGCCAGTGTATTTATTGCCCAGTCTTTGTTTATGATTAACCCTGACCTATACCAGGGTTTTGCCAGTTTCTACGTGTTCCTGGCGGTCAGCCTGCTTGCAGGCATCTCGGGCGTAGTCTTTGGCGGCTTCTTTACCAGCGGAATCATGGACAGCCTCGCAGATGCGGGCATTGTGAAGCGTGAAGAGAAGAAAGAGAAGAAGAACATTCTGTCATTCAGCTTACCGAAGGCCTTTGCACTCATATGCGGCTTGCTCATAGTATTCTCCGCGATCTACTATTTTGCGCTGGTACAATCCTACAGCGATCCCTCGACTGTGCGGGTTACCGGAGATGTCGCGTATAATAACAACGAGTACTATATACCGGCGTATGACGACAAGTTCATCACGCTCAATGCCAAACTTGACGGCCTGTATACCCATAAGCCTGCTCAGAATTATACAGGATTGCCTATAACCTACATACTGTCGGATGCCCGGGTAAAGGGTTCGGCGACAAAATTTGATGTTGTCGGCTCCGACGGATACTACCAGACCTTTAACCTGACGAATGTCACCACTAAAAACGAGCTGATCCTTACCGTCCAGCAGGGCCCCGATCGTATCTGGCTGATCGCCAATAATTACGAGGGGGGTATGTGGGTGGATCAGGTCACGACTATACGGGTGTATTGAAGGAAATGCCAGATATACTGTTGAGTGAGCCGGCAGTCAGGATAAAAAACCTCACTTTTTCGTTCCCGGATGCCACATCCCGGGCTATCGATGATGTTAGCCTGGAGATCGGCAGTGGAGAAGTCGTCGCGATCACCGGTCCGTCGGGGTGTGGAAAATCAACCCTGGCGATGGTCATCGGCGGGTACATTCCCCACAGTATTGCGGGCCACATGGAAGGGACCGTAGAAGTCTGCGGCAGAAATACGATTAATTCATCGCTACTGGACATAGCAATGCTGGTAGGGGTGGTACAGCAAGACCCTGAAGCTCAGATCTGCACCCTGAGCGTGGAAGAAGAGGTCGCTTTCGGACCCGAAAACCTGGCACTACCCGACCAGGAGATCAGGTGTAGAGTCAAAGCTTCGCTGGCAATGGCAGATGCATCACACCTGATCGGCAGGAATATCCACGAGCTGTCGGGAGGAGAGAAACAACGTGTGGCCATTGCATCGATGCTTGCCATGCACCCCAGGATCCTGATCCTCGATGAGCCGACGTCAAACCTCGACCCACAAGCAGCGACGGATGTGTTCAAAGCCATCGGGAAGCTGAAAGAACAGGAAGGCATGACGATCATCCTGATCGAGCACAAGCTTAGCCGAGCGGTGCAGATCGCCGATCGATTGATCGTCATGGAACGTGGCAGAGTCATCATGGATGGGAACCCTGTGATGACAGCTCAGCGATATACTGATCACATGGCAACAGCCATGCCACACATACCCGGGCAAATGAGGACAACGGGAGACAGCGCGGGCATTGAAAATCTGAGAATGGAAAAGGTATATTTCGGCTATGGAGATCGTGAAGTGCTACGTGGTCTGTCATTTGTGGCAGGCCGGGGTGAAATTATTGGTATTTTGGGGAAAAACGGCTCCGGGAAGACGACGTTTCTCACCCAGATAATCGGCCTTAACAAGCCCGGCCGAGGACGGGTGCTCCTGGGGGGTAAAGACACCAGACACCTTAAAGTGACTGAAGCCGCGAGGCACGTCGGCTACGTATTTCAGAACCCCAATCACCAGATTTTTGAGCGTACTGTCCGAGCCGAAGCCGGGTTCGTATGTCAAAATTTTAAATTTCCGACAGAGGACGAGCACGCCAGAATCAGTACTTTGCTTGACAGGTACGATCTGTCCTGCTATGCGGGACAGCACCCGCTCAGGTTGAGCTTTGGGGAGAAGCGTCGGTTGAACCTGTGTTCGGTCATGCCGCACGATCCGGACATTTTACTGCTAGACGAGCCTACCATAGGCCAGGACATGGTGAACTCTGCCCGTATGACTGTTGATCTCTTGAACCTCAGGAATGCGGGAAAGACGGTGATCTTCGTCACCCATGATGCGGATATGGCCTACAGGTGCTGTGATCGGATTTTGTTCTTCGATGGTGGCCGGATCATTGTAGATGATGCCCCGGATGCTGCGTTCAGAAAGATAGCCTGTGCAGGGTATTCGGATTACCTGCCGGAAGGGTTTGTATGAAGCTCAGGCATTCTCCGGGGAACTCGGTAATCCACAAGCTGAACCCTATGGCTAAACTGATTATTCTGGTATTGTTCAGCATTAGCCTGTTCATCTTCTACGGCATTTGGTTTGAGATAGTCTGCCTGGGCATACTGCTTGTGATTGCGGGTCTTACAGGTTCGAAGAAGCCGTATTCACTCCTGTTTTCCCGGTTTGTCCTGACATTTGTCGCAGTACTGGTCATCATCCAGGCACTGTTCATCCACGGCGGCACGGTTTACCTGTCGATACCGCTACTACTGTTCAATGTCGATATCACAGAGCTAGGTATCATTACCGGACTAACGGTGGCGATCAGGTTCATCTGCATTATCTTTGCCAGCGGCATATTCGTGTTTACGACAGATCCGGGAGAGCTGGCATATTCGTTCATCAAGGCTGGTGTCCCATATCGCTTCGGGTTCATGCTGGTTACTGCATTGCGGTTCATTCCGGTCTTCGAATCCGAGGTGAATACAGTGAGACAGGCGCAACTGGCTAGAGGACTGGATGTGGAAGGAGGAGGTTTCTCCGCCATCGTCCGATCGGCGAAGTATACGTTACAGCCGCTGATCGTCTCGGCGTTGTCCAAGGTGGACGTGCTGGCGGTCTCGATGGAGGGCAGAGCCTTCGGGTGTAAACCGTACCGTACGTCGTTGCGAAAAAGTGAGTTCGGAGCGATCGATGTGGTTATCACTGTGCTGGGAATCGGGATTTTTATCCTGCTGGTCATCATCAGGTTTACACACTGGGTTATCTGGTAAATATGAACCATAATCGATTGACATGTAACATATAAAAATTACAATAGTTTTAACTATAACCTTTTACAATTACATGAAAATCAACAGTAACCTGAGAGTTTTTGGGGTATACTTATGAGATTTAGTAAGCTATCGATGACAATAATAGTATCACTTGTACTGATTATGGCAACGGCGCTTTCTGGCTGCACGACTGGCAGTAACAGCGGCACGACAACGTCAGGCACCGACGCGCAGAAGGCAGGTCTGCCGGATACCATGGACTTCAACATCCAGGTTATCGGTGGTACCACCTCGCCGGTCACTGTGACCTATGCAGACATGAAAGCCATGGACTTCAAAGATCTGTCGGGGATATCTACGGTAAACTCTGTAGGAACCGTCACCGTTGGTGACTATGCCGGCGTACCCATGATGTCGGTCATCGACAAGGCAGGCCTGCCCGAAGGAGACATATCGTTCAAAGTCGCAGCCGCCGATGGCTATAACATTGTTTACACCAGGGAACAGATGGAAAAATCCATTCTCGCATTCAAGAAGAATGGCACTGCTTTGAAGCCGGAGATCAACGCAGGTAAGAATGCCATCTGCATGGTAGTCCCGGGCGAGACTAACAACATGTGGACAAAGATGCCTGCTAAGATCGAGATCATTAAGGGAACTCTCGCAGCACCGGTGCTGACGGTCACCGGCATGACCGAGAATAAGAAGTACCTGTCGCTCGACGACCTCAAAGCGATGGCCCAGGTTAACTCGACATACGTAGACAAGAGCAACAACACGGTGGAAATAACTGGTGTATCCCTGAATGCATTGCTAGATAGCGCAGCCATCCAGAGCGGCGCAACCGAAGCAGTTTTCACTGCCACTGATGGTTACAACAAGACCATCAGCCTGACGGACATCAAAGCCGATAAAAATGCCGTGATCGTCATCGGCAACGATGGTAGCCTGAAGAACTACGTGGCTAACCAGCCTTCGAACACAAGAGTCAGTAACCTGAGCACAATACAGATCGTTTGAGTGAGCCCGATGGAAAAAGCATATAAGTTTCTCATCGTAGGACTGGTGATTGGCCTGATCGTCGCGGCTGTCGGGACATATGCGGCAACCATGGCTACCCAGCCCAATTGCGGCGATTGCCATGAGGGGCATGGCAGCGTCGTAGCGCCGGATGTAAACGTCAACGGTACGATTACGCTGACGGGAGACACGCCCGTTGATGAGTTCGTAGTCGTCGATGACATTTTTAAGCTCAAACAGCGGGATATCAGTACACTGGTAGCCCAGAGCGGCGAAGGAGTTCCGTCCCGGGGCACCCCGGTGACAGAGTTCCTTAAGGCCCACAGCGTTACCGAATTCGATGCACTCGTACTCTACGCAGACGATTTTACCCTGGTTGTGAACAGGTCTGATATCACTGACGATACGGTATTCGTGCCTATGGAGTACTCGGTCCGCATTATCAGCAGCAATATGCCGATTGCCGCGTGGGTCAAGAATATCAAGAAGATCGTCGTTATCGGCAGCGGGGGAGACTCGGTGAAGGTGAACGGTAAAACGGTTACGTTCGGCCAGATGCTCGACGATGGCGTGGAGACCATGCCGGTCAGTATGAAGAGTGTCGGCTACATATACCAGGACCAAAACTACCAGTTCGAGACAGGATATGTGGTTACGGGGATCAGCCTGAATAACTTGTTGCTGAAGGAAGGCTACACGAACTTTTCGACGGTGACAGTAGACGGGACGGAGCTAAGCCGTGACCAGATACTGACAGGTACCTATTTCCTGACCCGGGATCAAGGTACTATCAAACTCGCCACCCAGAGCAAGGGACGGCAGTTCTGGCCCGACGTAGAGACAATAACGGTGATATAGATGGTAAGATTCCCGACACTGGCGGCTATCGCCGCCATTTCTATAATTCTGGTTATCTCGGTCTCGGGCTGTACAGAGAGTGCCGGGCAGTGGTCGATCATCCTTCAGGGTGATCAGGCGATGACAATAAACAGTTCCGTCTACGACAGCCTGGCGAATTGTAATCTAACGATCAATGAAGTGAATGGCGTACCCCTGGAAATTATCCTCTATCACTACGGGTTGTTCCCGGTCACGGCGGTCACAATCGATGGCCAGAAGTACGACTGGCGAGACGAGGCATACGCTACGGATGGGTATATACCGTTCCTGGTACTCCCGGATGGCAGTGTCTACGATGGAAATCACACTCGTAAGGTAAGCCAGATCAATGTAACTACTGTGGAAAAACCGGGGCATTCTTCGGTGGAGCTTCCTCATTCGATCATGTTTTCGCTAAACAATGAGGGCGCTGAAGGCCTGATCAAAGGAAATGCCAGCCAGATCATCGTATATTACGTTGATGCCCTGGGCTACTACAGGTATGAAAATGCCAGAGCCAACGGGACTATCAATAACATTACTGCGCTGGGTGAGCCGGTAGTAGCAACATGTGTATACCCATCTGTCTCGAGGGTCAACAGTAGAGCACTGGTCACGGGAAATCCATCGAACCTGAGTAAAGGCGATTTCTACGTCGGAATTCCAGACACGGCTACGATCTTTGATCGCCTGCAGTCCGAGGGAAAATCGGCGGTATGGATCGGAGGAGTCAGCGCCCCGGTATTTCTTGGCGACGATATCGTTTATCGCCCGGATGCGAACCATGATGGTAGCGAATACGATGAAATTGCCGCTGAAGCAGTCCGGCAATACCTGAATGGCACGAACCTGATCATCGTGCACTTCAAGGATACGGATAAAAAGTTGCACGCGTTCGGCCCCGAATCAAAAGAAGCAGTGAATGCGCTGAAGGAAGCAGATGCCACCATAGGTCGTATCAATGCAGTATTAGATCCGGGAACCATAGTAGTGGTCTACGCAGACCACGGCGGACACGACATCAGAACAGGAGGCAACCACGGAACCCTGACCCCCGAGGACATGATCGTGCCAGTGATCGTCCATAGAGTCTAATCGGCTCTATCTTGAAAACGGCCTGAGCACGATCAGGTCTTTTGCCTTTTTTAGAAGTAACTCACGCTGGCCGGTTCTGAAGCCAGCCGCTTCGATGAGAGACTGGGCAATGCTGTCCTCGATATCGTTCAGCTTGATACCCGACTCTGCCTCGTAGAGCTGGATGAAGTTGTGGGCCAGCCTGATTTTATCGTCGGTAAACATGGGGTTTGTGTCCAGTAAAAATGATATGGCCTCACCCACGTCTTCCTCGGGGTTGCCAGGCCTGGATAGCTCGAAGTCGATGCCGTAGATGCGATCAGCCACAATAAAGTTCTTGAATATCGCGTCCGACTTTAGTAGCACTTTGCCGTCCTCACCCATGAACGCCCGGTGAAACCTGGCCAGCCACGATGCCACGCCAAGCACCAGATCATAGCGGTTTTCGCTTTCCACCAGCTCGTTGACGGTCTTCCCGACCAGGTACTCCATCAGGATCGCCCGGTCCCGCAGTTCATAAGGTCGTGGCACAGGGATGCCCAGGTTGTAAGCCTGTCCCAGGACCTTGAACTCGTTAGCACTGCGGTCGCTGGTAAATAGCTTCATTATCAGGCGTTTTCCACCGATATCCACGAGGTATACGTGGTTCTTCTTACTCGGGAATTTCCTGATAATGGTCAGATCGCCAAACGGGTGCCAGGGCACTTCATCGATACCCCCTGTCATGGAATCCGGCGACATAAATTAATATTTCAGTTTCGATTCTATTAAAAGTTTACCATAGGCTGTCATGTGATGCATAAAAACAGCATTCCCCACATTTATAAGTGTGATTACAGGTGAATAATCCCGGGCTATCGCAGGTATGAAATTTATATTACATACATGGTTACTACTTTCGATAACGAAACCTTTATTGGTCAATCATAAATATATATCTGCGAGAGGTTTTTATGATTTCCTATAAACAACTGGCAATTCTGGCTATTGCCATCGTATCCATAGCGATGATAATGACAATGTCAGGTTGCACGACCCCCACCCCGACACCGGGGAACGTTACTGTAACACCGACCGCAGCACCAACCGCTGCACCACAGACGATCAAGCTCGCCACCACGACCAGCGTGTACGACACCGGCTTGCTAGACAGTATCCTGGCGCCCTTCAAGCAGGAGAACAACGTCGAGATCCAGATCCTGTCCAAAGGTTCCGGGGAAGCGATTAAGCTTGGAGAGACCGGCGATGTCGATGTCCTGGTTGTCCATAGCCCGGCTGCAGAGCAGAAGTTTATTGATGATGGCCACGGCTGGAACCGGACACAGTTTGCCCACAACTACTTCGTGATCGTAGGCCCGGCCAATGATCCGGCAGGCATCAAGGGCACAAACGCAACTCAGGCATTCAAGAAGATCTATGACAACCAGTCTACCTTTGTATCGAGAGGAGACACATCGGGAACCGCGGCCAAGGAAACTGAGCTCTGGAACAAGACCGGCATAGCAAAACCATCCAACGCCACCATGACCTGGTATAAGTCCACCGGGCTGGGAATGGCCGACACGCTGCGCATGGCTGACCAGCTGCAGGGATACTCGCTCAGTGACAAAGGCACCTATCTGAAGAATCAGAAGAACATGTCACTTGTTATCCTCATGGAAGACGACCCGAACATGATCAACAAGTACAGCATCATTGCAGTCAACCAGACAGAGCACCCCAGCGTGAACTACAACGTGACCAGCAAGCTGATCGAGTACTTCAAGAGCCCGCAGACTCAGGCGATGATCGACAGCTACGGCAAAGAAAACTACGGCCAGCAGCTGTTCTATGCAGATCTGCTGAACAAGACGTGAAGCGGCATTAGCCGCTTCCTTTTTTATTTCCGGCTTTCAACCCCGCCCGGATAGCATAATCACAGTGATAAGGTGCGTTTCTGCTTGAACGGTACGCGTCCAGCGCCAGATTGCTGCCACGCATGAGCGCTTTGTGCACGTTTGACAGCAAAGATTGTAGTTCCTTTGCCTGGTCACACTGATCGATGGCCATCTCGAGATAGCCTACAGCCACCTGATTGTAGTTCAGGATGTCATGCATCAGATCGTTTGAACAGCTACATGCCGCATTACGGATAGTATTACATTCATCCGCCGGGTAGCGGGCTTCAGGTACCAGGTGCCCGATGCAGATGGTCCCGAATATGGCCCCGCTATCGTCTCGTACAATACTGGAATCCCAGTCTAATAGCAGTATGCGCCCGTCACGAGTCAAGGACGAGATCCGGACATAGGTCGTTTCACCGGCATCCTGGACATCATATAATAAACTTGATCTCGCCAGATCTTGTAAACCGGCAGGGAAAAGCAGCGTGAATGCATCCTTTCCAAGGACAGACTCCCGGGTAAATCCCGTGAGCTCTACAGCCTTCCTGTTGAACATCCGGATGGCGCCTCTTAGATCTACGATCATTGCGACCACACCGATGACATCAAAGGCGTTACAGTAAAAATCCGTCAATCCGGACGCGTCCCAGAAAGGGTCATGGCGCCCTCCGGTAGAGCTTTCGGCGGGCTTTGACCCTGGGTTTAAGGCATCAATACTGTGTTCAGTCATAAGTCTAACCGCTTGCTTAGCTATTGATACAATATTTAATATTTTAATACTATATATAATTAATTATCGATATACCGTGAGCGGCAAAACCAGCCTACAAATTTTAATAGATCGCAGGCTAAGTAATTACCTGACAGGTGTAGACAGGGATGAACATATGATCGATACACATACGCACGTCGATACCAGACCCTACGAGGATTTCGAACTGCTGGCAATCGCTGGCGTGTCAGATTTGATAACCCTCGCCCACGATCCCATGAGGATGAGCTCATGCCAGGTATTCAAGGATCACTTCGATCGCCTGACGGCAGAAAAGACCAGAGCAGGAAAGCAGGGCATCAGAGTGCACCTGGGCCTGGGATTTCACCCTCGCACCAGACCCGAGGATCTTGAGGTCTGCATGAAAATGCTTGAAGCGTACCTGAAAAAAGGATATGCCATCGCAATAGGCGAAACTGGCCTTGAGACCCGGGACCCGTACGAGACAAGCCTGTTCCAGAGACAGATCGAGCTGGCGATGAAATTCGATCTGCCAATCATCGCCCACACCCCGAGAAGCAGCAAAGTACAGGTGACCAGGGAAATCCTCAATGTCCTGTCCACATTCTCGATCACCAAAGACCACGTGGTGATTGACCACGCAGATGCTGACACGGTAAACATGATCCTTGACAGAGGCTATAACGCCGGACTCACAGTCCAGCCGGGCAAACTCACCCCGGCTGCTGCCACCGAGATCGTGAAAAAGCAGGACGTAAGCCGGCTGATGATCAACACGGATATGTCATCCAGCCCGACCGATGTGCTTGGCTTGCCCCGGACAGCCCACGTCATGCGACTGGCAGGCGTAGACCCGGTGACGATCGACAGGGTCTGCGACAAAAACGCGAGACGAGTATTTATAATTTAATAAATGGACAGAAGCAAAATAAATTTTAAAACTCAATGGCTCCTACGATGAGTATGGAGTTCATCGAGCATTATTTTAACATCGCTTCGACGGCCTGAAAGTCGTCTTCATAGATGTGGACGTTATCGCCGATACACCTCAGCTTGCCGAGTTTAAAACCGGATGGTCCCGTCAGCTCGTCTTTGATCAATTCCTGGAATGCCATAAGGTTAGCTTCGAAAGCCTTGAACATGTCCCAGGACCGGTAGTGAATGTGCACGTCAAGACGGCCATCCTGGTAGGGATATACCCATATGCGCTGGAAGCAGGGCTGGTCTTCCGGTTTGGCACAGTCGACCTTCGGGATCCATGTGATTGCCTGGACACGTTTAGAGTCATAGCGCTTGTTTTTCAGCTGCTCCGACATCCACTTCAGCTGATCAAAGCCCTCGTAGTTGATCATACGATCGATGTACGTATACTCAAAGCCATGATTACCGGCCGATTCGCGCTTGAACTGCTCAATGTAATATTTTACCCGCATAGGACTGCAAAAAGGGTCCTTCGGGTGCCACTGCTGAACCGGTTTATTGATTTCCAGCAACATGCCGTTCATCATCCGGGCTTTGACACCGTATTCAGTGTTGACCAGCTGCCCTTCCCGGTAGATCTTGCCGATTGCCCATTCCCACGCTTTTGCAATGCTGTCAAATTCGCCTGCGATCATCGTGCAACCACACTAATTTATTGTACAAAGGCTTGATTGATATTAACCGTTACCATCGACTCGATCAAGAATACTTTCACTATGCTCTTGGTCAGCCTATATAACCCCTTAAGCTCAAGTAGGTATCAGTAACAGAAACCCTGGTACTACACACGCCCTACTCGCTTCTGGGCCAGGTTGTAGTACAGTCCCAACCCAAAATTCCAAATTGGCCGGGATCTACCCATCCCACCTGTTTTCCCGGCCGTACCCTTCTTATGCCCGGTTAAACGTGATCGTGAACCTGGTGCCCTGTTCACGTTCCAGAGAAATTGATCCGTCCAGTTGTTCGACCAGCATGTTTACGAGTTGCAGCCCCAGGGACTCGGAGGTGTGGAAATCGAAGTTCGCCGACAAACCGATCCCATCATCGGAGACTTCGATCACGATTCGATTATCTCGCTCGCGGATGGAGACACGGATCTCGCCGCCACTGCCTTCGGGAAACGCGTGCTTCAGACAGTTGGAGATCAACTCGTTAATGATCAGCCCACACGGTACTGCTGCGTCAACGCTGAGGGAGATCGGCTGAACATCGGCCACCATGGAGATATTATCCCGGCCGATGGCATACGAGTAGAATAGGTTTTTCATCAGGCTTTCTATGTACGAGGAAAAATCCACGCGGGCGAGATCGCTTGACTGGTATAGCTTCTCGTGCACCAGCGCCATGGCTTGTACCCGGTTCTGACTCTCTTTGAACAGTTCGGCATCGGCGGGATCTGCGATGTATCGCGACTGTATGTTCAGCAGGCTCGAGACCACCTGGAGATTGTTCTTTACCCGGTGATGGATTTCCTTGAGCATGACCTCTTTTTCCCTGAGAGATGCCTTGATCTTTTCCTCGGCGTCCCGGCGCTCACTCACATCCCGGATGATTGCCAGGATCATCTCGTCGCCCCGGATGCGTACACACTTCATATCGTACTCCGCCCAGAAAATCCGGCCTGACCGGGTACGGGACTTGTGCACAGAAAGACGGGGACCGGCCACCCGGACTTTCTTGAAGATTTCTAACAGGTCGTTCCGGCAATATTTATTGCCGGCATACAGGCTTAAAAAATCGGTCTGCAGCGCCTCCTCGCGCGTAAACCCGTACACGTTGCACACAGCGTTGTTAACGTCGACTGTGTTACCCGTCTCGATGTCCATCAAGAGAATACCATCGTTAGCTGCTTCGAAGATTTCCCGGTAAGTTTCCTCTGACCGTCGGAGCTGATCTTCGATCCGCTTGCGATCTGTGATGTCCCGGGCTACAATCACTGCAAAGGTCTGACCGTTAAAGCGTACTATGCGAATGGCGATTTCGTACGGCATCCGTTTTCCACTCTTACCTAAGATCTCTGTTTCGAGGTTCATGCGCTCTGACTGGCCGCAGAACAGCGAACGGATATTCTTCCCGGTATCGATGTCGATGATATCGAACAGAGACTTGGTCGCAAACTCGTCGCGGCGGTAGTCCAGCTGTCTGCAGGCCGAGCCACTCACATCCGCAAAACTTCCGTCAGTCACGTTGATCAGAAAAATGGCATCATTGCTCTCATCCAGCAGCGCCCGGAACTGCTCCAGATTCACCAGCCTTCGCTGAAGCTCAGGGTAGTAGCTCTTTCGGAAAGAGTTCTCACCGAGCCCGATGATCTTATCCCGGAGCGGATCGTACTCTCCGCCTGCTTCAGAGGGCATTTTTGAAGATCACCT
>CAZJRS010000072.1:0-19562 GCA_964548585.1 uncultured Methanocella sp.
ATCTTTGTGCCCTCTGTGGTAAAAGTCTCTGTGGCTCTGTGCAGTCCTCTGTGTTCTCTGTGGTTATTAAAAAAAGATGAGCGCCCTCAGGCGCATCATATCTTTGATCTTTTGATCTCCACTTTGCCGATGGTCGGGTAGACGACGTCGATGCGTCTGGAGGCCATAACCGTATACTCCAGGACTGTGTTCTTTCCGGTCCCGTCGGGCGAGTCTTTGGTGTATCCCCGGTTGAACTTGATGTCTTCGACGCCTTGCAGGAACAGGTTGTTTAAATCTTTATACAGCGTCTCGATGGCAGCGATGGTGATTTTATCCCGGTCGGATGGGTTTTCGGCGCTGATGTTGATTGAGTAGATCAGTGCGAATTTGAGGATATGAGACTCCCCTAATGGTTTGTCCAGTTCGTACCTGATCAGGACTGCGTCGCTCCCTTTTTTTGGTGCTTCGCGGAAGACTATTGAGTTCTTCACCTTATCTAGCGTGTAGTCATCGGGTGCAGCTCGGAAGTGGCCTTTGGGGTGTTCAACCTTCAGGATCTCCTTTACGGGGGTGCCTGTCAGGGTGAATTCGGCTGACTTCCCGTCTGCGTCGAAGATCTCGAACTTCTCTTCGTTCTTGACTTCGCTGACGCTCATGCCGGACTCCTCGATGGTGAAGTCCGTATTGGAGACAAGTATGCTTTTTTTCTTATCGGGACCGATCCCTGACCCGATGTTGTCTGGGTGCACCATGTCTGCGAGGCCTTTTCGCAGCGAGCCCAGGATAGCTTCGTCGATCTCGGTTATCATCGTTTCACTCGCTTATTTTTTGATCTCCGGCAGTGGTCTAACTCTGGTGGTGTAGTGGATCACGTTGGCGATCCTGGCTGCGGTTTCCTTACCGATGTCCCGGAAGGTAATGTGGCGAATAGCCTTCTCCGGGCTAGGGTTGATCAGTGAGTACTTGTACCACAGGCGCTGGTTCGGTGACTGGAGGTATTCGACGTACGGGTTTTTATTGCCTTTCGGCCGGAGGCTGGTCCACTCGTGGATGACGAGCTTTTCCGTGGTGTATGTCGTGCCGTCGATATACTCGACCATGATCTCGACGGCTTCTTTGTCGCCATTTGCCGCTCCTGACCAGTATGAGACGATGTCGGCGAAGTCGTTCAGGCCGAACTTGCAGATCTCTCCTGTCTCCGTCTTTCCCAGGTAGTACTGCTTGTCGATCAAGCCCAGTACGTCTGTCCCATAGTTGAAGTCATCCGGCACATTGGTGCTGAGGTTATACGCGGTCCCTATAGGGCTCGGCAGGCTGGTCAGCGTGACGCTCCGGGTCATATTGTCAATGTATTTCCGGAGGGTGACCAGTTCCTCGATGATCTTATTCCATTCGTCAGACCTGATGATGTCTCCCGGTTTTTTAACAACTGGATCAAATACCATTACCATTTATATCCCACCCTGTGATGCGGTTTTAACTCCGTCTACTGAATCCACAAGCTTAATTGCAGCTTTCACGCCGCAGCCTTTTGCCATGTTCACAATCTCCTGCAAGTATAATTCGGTCACGCCGGACTTCGCCAGCAGGCCTTTCTCGATGATCACGTCGAAGGTGGCCGGCTGGCGGGCCGTCCACTCCATTGTTACCGCGGAGGTGATACTGACAGAGAACACTGACTGATCAAATATCGCGGTATCAAAGGTGCCCAGGTTGGCGCCTACTGACTCAGTGTACTGCCACCTGGTCTTATTACGGGGTAATGCCGGTACTTTTCCCGTCAGCCTGGCAGACACATCTTTTCCGTTGAGCGTCGCTTTGTCTCCTGACAACCTGAGTACGTCTCCCTTGACTAGCTCGCCCTTGTATCCGACGCTCTGGCCAGTGTCTTTGTTCGTGATGACCGGATCGGCTATCTTAGCGTTCTCTGTTTCTACCACAATCGTGATTTCGGGCTCTGCGACGGTGATGTTTCTAGGGTTGACCGTCCATTCCGTGCCGGCCATCAGTTTCCATGTCTTTTTTAGCCGGACCTCCGGGTTCTCCTCGATGGTAACCGGGTAGTCTGAAGGCAGGCTCATGGCAATCCTCACCATCATGCGGATCGCATTCAGCGTGCCACCGCCTTTGTAGCTGAGCACAGCGGTCTTGAGTCGGCCCCGGTAGTCCTCGTCCGGCTCCGAGACCTTTCTCTTGATGGTATATATTGCCCCGATGGAATCCAGGTCATCTCTGCTTGCCGTGTCCACCCAGTGGGAGCGCATAATGGCGGCGAAGTCTTTCTCAGCCTCGTCCATGCTTTTACCCATTGCCCCCACGATAGAGGAGATGTTAGTTCCGCCATCCCAGTGCATGTAGAAGTGAGGCAGTCGGTCCGCGATCTTTTCGGCCTTGGTCACAGCCATCGCTTACTCCTCCACGAATATTTCGAGGGACTTCATCTCGCCTTTCTCGGTTAGCTTCACGTCGACGTTGTCCTTATTCTCGTTCACGTACACGTCCCGGGCGTCCCGGACACCTGGCACCTGGAGCGCCGCCAGGATAATCCTGCTGATGACGATGTCCTGCCCTATGTCGATGGAACTCAGGTACTCGGTAATCGCGTTCCGGACCTTGTTTTTGATGTCATCCCGGTCCGATCCCCTCATCACGACCACTGTCAGCCTCACGTCGAGCGCGACGATCGCCGGTCGCTTGAACTCTACCACGATGCCCGCCGACCTGGTCTCTTCGATGACCTGGCTGATGTCTTCCAAGTCTCCGCCGCTGGCGATGATCTGCACGATGCCTGGTATGCCGTCCGGCTGGTCGATGACTACGACCTCGCCGGCGACGCCGTTGACTCCCTGGACTGCTGACTTCAGCGACTTGAGCGTGGCTTTGCCCGCCATCTCCAACGCCCTTCTCGCCCGCTCCCTGAGCTCTGAGTCGCTTTCCACTCCCGTCCCGCTGGTCATGTCGTTCTTGTTGATCACGAACTCGATCCCGGCCACTGGCCTGGGCATCACAGTGACGCCACCCGCGCTGACGTTGCCTTCTCGTCCCGGTACTGTGGCCATGACTGGCACTGTGATTTCCCACCTGTTAGACCCGTTTTTGCTTAGCACCGCCTCTCTAGTCGTGCGGAATATTTTCAGGTTTTCAGTGCTTCTGGAGTACGTCGACACCACTGTATTCAGGGGAATGACGATCCTGTTGTATGCGGAGTAGTCCACGTGGAAAACCGAGCCGGCATCAGGAGATTTGCCCTGTGGCAGAAAGACGATTCTGTTATCGATGACGTCATAGTCCGAGCCCTGGAGCAGGGTTATATTCTCACCGCCGGCCGTCGCCTCGATTTTCTTGACCTGTTTGATGAGCGGGTTCTTCAGCTCGTACCTGTCTTTCGTCCCGAATACGCATGCCTCTCTCGAGACCTCTGCCGCAGGGGGCTCGTTGTTGCGGCCGAAGACGACCTCGCCATTGGCATAGCCTGCCATCTTCCTGGTGATGCCCAGCAGCGAGACCACCAGGTCCAGCGACTTGTCGTTAGCTGTGTCGAGGAAGCCTGCGTTGTAGACCTGGCTCATCTGCTGGTACATGAAATCCATCTCCATCGAGATGGATTCTACGATGGTCCGGGTGACAGTGCCAGGGTTGACATCGGTGATGCCCATGGGTGTTTCAACCATGTAATATACGGTGAACTGGGTACGGTCGTCCGGCTTGTCACCGGCGGGAAGCCACTCGATCATGTCTTCGCCGAGCCTGTAGTCGGTGCCTTTTCTAAAGGTGAGCTTAGCTCCCTTGAGCATGCCGTCCACTTTGACGATGTCCCTGACGTTAGGGCTTTCCAGCTGGAATTTTGTCCGGTACTGCAGGTACTCGTACTTCTCGCTTACCAGGCCTTTCGTGATCTGGGACAGGATGGAGTCAGTGATCTCTCTGTACGTTTTTCTTGTAAAAGTCATCAGCTTACCTCCAGGTAATACGGGAACACCAGGTTCATCGGAATATTGCTCTTGATCGGGACTACCGTGATATCGAGGACCACCGCATACGGGTTCCCTTCATACAAGCTGACCTTAATGCTCGCGATCTCCCGTACCCGACGCTCTTGCAGTATGCACTCCTTGGCATACAGCCGGACCAGGTCGCGGGTCCTTTCGTTGTTCGGGTGGCCCACCAGCTCGTGCAGGCGGGAACCGTACTGCGGGTGCCCGAGCTCTGCGAGCTCTCCCTGGCGGGTCAGTAACCGGTGCATGATTGCCTGACCAAGATTTTCTCGGCCGGCTACCAGCTGCAGGTCCCCGGCCTTGTTTACCATGAGGTCGGCTCCGAGGCCCACGTACTCCTCTTTCATCTCGACGTACAGTTTTATGTCTCTCCCGTATAGCTCCTCATCCATCCTAATCCCTGACCCTTATCCTATCATTACTGTTCCAACCGCTACTACAGAGCCCACAGGCGCCACGCCGGCCGGATCGTTGCATGTGTTGGCCGTATCGCCGGCTCTCGCCGCAGGCTTACCGTTGATCATCACTGTGGCGCTGCCCGTGATGATCGATCCTTGGTTGGTGGGCGGCACCTGGAACGGCCCCCCTTGAGGCAAATGTGGCGGTGTGTTAGATGCCGTAGACCCGACTGTGGCGGCGGGCTTGCCCTCGATCATCACGTTCGTACTGCAGCCGCCGTTGATCAGCCCGTTGAACGGGCTGGGCAGCGGTGTGGGCACAGGCGCCCCTGCAGCTGCCGGGATCATGTAAACGTGTATATCGATCCCTACGATTGTATCGCCCGTTTTCGCTGCTGGCTGTCCCATGTGATTACCTCAGTTGATATTGACGACGGATCCCTTGATCTCGGTCATGGCGCTGCCTTTGATGCTCATGTTGGCGCCCGCCTTGATCTCGGTGTTCGCGTCGCTCTCGATGTTTACCACCGCGCTTTTTTGCTTAAGCTCCTGGGTTCCCTCGATCTCGACTGTCATACCTTTCAGCTTCAGCCCCATCGTGCTCTCGATCGTGATGTCCATATCGGCCTTCATGGAGATGCTGCCGTCCAGCTTGACGGTCACACTTGAGTGGCCCGTATCGATGAGGACCGCATCGTCGGTGACCTTGATCTCGATGCCGCTGGGAAGCTTGATGTAGACTCTTCTCCTGGAAGTGTCCACCGAGCCCGGCGACTCGAAGACCATTTCTCCGGCGTCGTTCACCGGAGGCCGCTGCTGGTCGTTGTACATGCTGCCCAGGATCACCGGCGAGTTGATACTGCCGCCGATGTAGCCTATCAGCACCAGGTCGTCGATGCTGGGCGTGTACGCAAGACCGATGTGCTGAGTCAGCACAGGCACGTTTCTCAGCTCGTCCGATTCGCTGTCCCTCAGGCGGACACTACATGAATAATTGTGATCGTCGCTTTCGCGTGAATGCGGAAAAATCGATGTGACCACGCCGAGATCGAACGTGTGGACTCTCCTCGCCTCGTTTTCGGCTATCCGCCTCATCGTGCCAACCAGAGTCAGGTTCTCGCCTCCGTCCGATTGCCCTGTCGGGGCGTGATTTTCTCGTCCGTTACCATTGCCGGTTTCTTCTCTGACCGCCGTCAACTCTTCTATTTCAGCTGGCATTATTTTCCGCCTCCGGCTTTCTCGATCTTCTCAATGATCTTCTTAACCATGTCCTGCGCCTGTCCCAGCTCCATCTTCTTCTGGTCGACGCTGCTGGCCGCCCGGTTCGCTTTGTCTTTGGCTGCCAGGATCTTGTCTGAAAAGCCGTTTTTACCCCGCAGGTACTCCAGGTCCTTCGTCTCCTGGAACTTTTTGGCAGCTTCCGCCTTATCTTTCGCTGTCTCAAACTTCGCTCTCCTGGCGTCTGCCTGGCGCTTTTTCGCATCGAGGCCGTCTTTTACCCCGCTGGTCTTCGAGACTGTGTCTTTAACCGCCATACAACTGCCTCCCTACTCGAGCCCCGCCATCTTTTTGCCTTCCATGACCTTTTCTCTCGCCGACTTGTAGGCACTCTTCATGCTCTCCAGGCTGTGGGCCATCTCCTTGCGGCCTTCCTCTACTTTTTTCACCGCTTCGTTGTACGCCTTGTTGGCGTCTTTGAGGATCGTATTCGCTGTCTTCTGCGCCTCGTCGATCTGATCCTGAAGCTCCTTGACGCCTTCGTCGAGCTTGAGTTTAGCCTCCTTAACTTTATCCTCGAGGTCTTTGAGCTTATCTGCAGCTTCACTGTCTACCTTATCCACTTTTGTCCAGACCTCTTCAAGCTTCTTCTTAGCCTCTTCCTGCTTGCCCTTCAGCTCTTCCTCGATCTCTTTCTCTCTGTCTTCTACGTCTCTCATGAGGTCTTCGGCCTCTTTGAGTTTGTCTTCTATCTGTTTCTTGAGGTCTTTGATCTGGTCTTCCGCCTCTTTGAGTTTGTCTTCTATTTCTTGCTTGATCTTCTCGGTATCCCGGGAACTCCCCTGTACAGATACGCCTCCGGACGGAAGCTGGTTGCGGAGGTCGTTTGCCTGGTTTTCGAGATCAGCGATCTGTTTTTTTATGCTGGTGACTTCGGCTTCTATTGGTTTTACCTGGTCTGCGACTGCTTTTTTAGCTTCTTCCAGCTTCTTCTCCTCTTCTTTTACAAGCTCATCCGCTTCTTTTTCTAGCTTTTTCGCTTCTTCCTTGATCTGATTGATTTCTTCCTGGATCTTTTTCCTGTAATCGGTATACTCTTTCTCGGCATCGTCGACGACTTTATCCAGTTCTTTCTTCTTTTCCCGGAGTTCTTTCTGGAGTTCGTCAACCTGCTTTAGTGCTTCCAGGGCCGCTTCTTCGGCCACTTTCTTCGCCTCGCCGGCCGCCTTGATCATCTCTGCAGCTTGCTTATCGACTTCGGCCATGGCCTTCTGGAGTTCTTCGAGAATTCCGCCCAGCGCTTCTTCAGCCGCCTCTACTGAGTCTATCAGTGCTTCCTTAGCGGCTTCCTCTACTTCTTTCGCCTTCTCCAGCATCTCTTCGAACATGTTCGGCTCTTTAGGCGGTGCTGGTACGGCCGGAGTTTCAATGGCTGGCGCTTCCCCAGGCGATACTGTCACTTTCTTGATCCAGCCGATCGTGGTCAGGTAGCCTGTATCTGTGCCGAGCACATGGCTTACTCTGACTGCTTCGAACTCTCCATTGTTCTTATCATTAGGCATCTCTTTAATGGCGATGGTATCGCCCAGCGCTATTTTAGGGAAGCCCAGCACTGTGATGGTCCCGCCTAGCTCTACCAGAAACGATTCCATTCTGGCCGCGGCTACCTTCTCGGCCGTATCCGTATCCCTGATGGCCGGGTGCCGGACAATGAGCACTTTATCACCGCTGCCCGAAGTGACACCTGTACCACCCTGGGAGATCCAGTGGGCTTTATCACTTCCCTTGCTGCTGGCCGGGCTCTCCCCGATGACTTTGACACAGGTATACGGTGGCGTAAGCTCGTTGACCTCACTCCTGAGGATATCCCGCCCGTACTTGAATGGCTTCGGTTTCCCGCTCTCGTACTTCTTAAAGATGACCAGGCCATCGGGCTTTACGAACAGATCGAACCCGTTGAGTGACGCAATCTCCAGCATGTGCTCGTAAGCGGGCCGGGAGGTGTCTACCACGTACATAGGGAACAACAGGCCGTCTTCCGGGTCTTTCACCTTGAGCCCGGCCTTATCTGCCAGGTCCTTTACGATTGCCCCGGACGCCTGCTTCTCGTAGATCTGGTGGACCTTCATCGCCATGAGGACCTTAGCCGCAGTGTAGCCTGTGACGACGATCCCGGTGATGCCGGGCACAACCGTATCGACCATTCCAGTAAACACTTTAATCGGGGTGCCATCTTTTCCCAGCTCGATGGTCGTCTCGTCGCCCTTTTTGATGGCTCCGGCACCGCTCCCCGGTCGAAGTACGATCTTGAAGGTATCCAGCGGTATGTGGAGATCGCAGTCTACGTTGATGCTCAGTACGTCGCCTCCCGACGCCTCAAATACCGCCGATCCCATCTTGATCTTATATGCAGGTCTCAACATCCCGGTTCACCCCTCCTCAGCCCATCCTATCCGGGCTCTGTGTACTCTCTGAGCGTGATCGCGTAGCTATACATGTTTTTATTGCCAGCCTCTCCGGTCACCTTAAAATCGTCGATGATCACTTTTGTGATGTCTGATGCACCGGAAACATCCGATACAAACGAAGCCGGCTGTCCGCTCTTGAACCGGGACCTGATCATCTCAAGGACCGAGATCGCGCTTTTCCCTGAGATCATGCCGTGGAACTCTATGCGTACAGCAGTCCTTCCCATGTCCTGGAATATGCACCCGTCCATGCCAGGGATCGTATGCATGACGTAGTTCCGCTTCGCCCCGGCCACTATTTTTAAGATGCTCCGGGCCTCCGATATGCCCCCTGTCGGGCTTTCCTCGGTCTGGTCGAGGGCAGTGCCGTCAAGTTCTACTTTCATTGCGCTCGCTCCTGATATGTCTCATCCTTCCTCGCTTTCTTCGTCGCAGTCATACAGGTCTTCGATGGCATCTCCGGTGTCATCGAATCCTCCGATTTAATTCGGCGCCGCTCTCCTCGATCGGTTTGTTCCCATAGCCCACGCTGACATACTCGGTCCGGCCTTCGTATGCCGGATCATCAACAGATACCCTGTATTCCCCAGGTTCCAGGTCCTTCACTTTGTAACTCCCCTGGTCATCTGTTTTGATCCCAATCTCCCTGCCACATCCGGTGATGATCACGGTTACTTCCTTCCCCGGCTTTCCTTCGGCGTCAACCACCACCCCGCTCAGCTCGTTTCGACAGGCGCTAGACTCTTCCGCGACCTCCTCCGCCCACTTCACAGCTTCTTCGCTCGTTTCCGCTGTCTCGGTCTCTTCGTCCGAAAGTTCCGTTTCCCTGGCCAGCGGCCCTTCCGGCTCCTCCGGCGGTTCCCGGTATTCCAGGAGTTCGATGATGTAGTCGTACCTGTTACGGTTACCCGCCGCAGTTGTGACGATCATGCTGTCGATGAGCACTTTCGTGATGTCAGCGGCGCCGGTTATGTCCGAGTTGAACTCCACCGGATCGCCTCTCTTGAAGCACGACCATATGCCTTCCATCAGCGTGGTGCCGTTTTTACCCGAGGCAATACCTTCGAGGGCGATCTTCACCGCAGACCTGCCCAGGTCACTGTAGGACGAGCTCTGGCCACCCGGCGAGTCATAGGCCGCCGTATTCCGGGCATCCTGTGTGCTTATACTTGTGACACTTCTGCCCTCGCCACCCTCTTCTTCGCTGTCCATTGGTATGCCGTTGAGCTCGATCTTCATCAGATGCCTCCGTAACGTTTGATCTCTTCCGAGAGAATCTGCCCGATCTTCTTGCCCAGGTCCTTCAGTTCTCGTTCTTCCCCGCTCTTGACGTTGACCGTGATGTTGAACGTGTTGTGGAAGCTGGAAACCTTGTTGGTCGTGTTGCTTTCGTTTGCTCTTCCCGCTGTCGCAGATGGCATCGAAATGTTCACGATGTTTTCCGCACCACTCGCCGCAGCAGGTGAGCCCGAAGCTGCAAATGGCAGCCCGCGACCGGCATCGTAGATCGATGAAACCTGCGGTATAACAGTACCCGTGACCTGAGGCGCCGACTGTATCAGGTGCTGTATCATCGAAGCGCCCGACCTCTGGCTGACCTGAGCGGCAGCGATACCAGCTGACAGGCCCATCGTCGGCATCGAGCCTCTTATAGCCCTTAATCCCGCCATCGACTGCATTGTACTTCCAGCTGCACTGGCGCCAGACGGCGCTATTACTGCCGGGGTACCTGCAATCCCTGTAGCGGCTGGCGATAACACCTCAGGAGGAGCGGGATACGACCGGTTGAACAGGTTCTCAATTTCCGCCTGTGGCGTCCCCTGCATCACCGGCTGTGTAACCGCCGATACTCCTGCCATGGCGTCGACGATCGAAATACCCGCCCGGCTTCCGGGCGAAACTATGCCGGCGGCTCCGGAGATTCCCGCTATGCTGCCCATTTCAGAGACTGCTCTGACGTAGTCGTCCATTGCCCCAAACGACCTGACGACCTCTGTCACCGGCGAATTCGCGAGCCATGAGTCGATCTGCCTGACCTCTCGGGGCCTGGTGGTCCCGGCTACGGACCCCTGCCGGATATCCCCTTGTGGTGGTGCATCAGGTACCCGGGATTCCCTTTCCTCCGGTGTCCTGACTACCGGCCACTCTATTCTTGCATGGCTTTCTTTGATCCCGGATGTGGGTTCGCCAGTTATTCCGGAAGGCTTCGTGCTTTCAGCGCTCACAGACCGGGCCCCGGTGAGCCTTCTGGCGTTAAAGTCAGCCTCCTCCGCAGGAGTGACGATCTTCTGCCGCAGCCTGGTCGGAGGTGCCTCTATGAACTGTCGTGGCTGTGAATCTCTTGACTCTCGCTGAGGCGGTAGGGAGGGGGTTGTCCCCATAGTTCTCCTTTCCGGCGCCATCGGGGGCGTATATGTAAAAGTTGCCCGGGGTGGTTCCTCCGGTACTAGTGGTTTTTCTGAGATGCTCTGTCCGGGGCCAGCGGCGACTGATGCCCCTATTGCCAGAGAATCCGTGCTGATCTCTCTGACTTTTTCGGCTGTGATCGTCTTTTCGGTGATCTGCCTGTGGATCTCACTGAGGTCACTCATCACCACGTTCGAGCGCCTGATGCTTTGCCGGACCCATTGTTCTGTAGGAAGCTTCGGCATCGCCGGACTCTCAAATCTGTCTTCTCCTGGCACTGTTGGCATAACCGGAGTTTTCCCCCTGGTGACAGGGTCCCGGTCGGGCAGGACTGGTTGCCGAGGCATCTGTACTTCACGGGTCAAGTCCTGACGCCTCTCCGGCTCCCCGGAGATCGGTGAAGGTAACGCCACAGGCCCGGTATACGTTGAGTATACTGCCGGGACGTCCATGCTGTCTCGTCCGACATTTTCCAGGGCTTTCTGGATTTCTTTTGTGATGGCGTAGACGTTGATCGGCCCGAGGGTAACTTCCGCTCTGTCCGGACTCCGGGACGTCTCGCCCTGGTCAGCCTTGATCGCAGGGGGTTCTGCCGGGATCACAAAACCGTAGCTAACCGGCTCCGCTACTTGTAAGCCGGCCAGAACCTCAAAAATAGGGGCTAGTGTCTCTGCCATTGACGCCTGTACCGCGGCAATTGCCTCTAACGCGGGGTTGAACTCTTTCATACCGGCATCGTTTAGCTCGCCGGCCTTTAGCAGCAGGCCATCAATTGGCTTCAAAGGCTTACACCAGGACCATTATTCGGGGTTTTCCTCGTTATCGACGTTTTCGTCGTCGACGTTTTCGTCGTCGACGTTTTCGTCGTCCTCATCGTCAGCAAAGATGATCCTGTTAACACCGGCACTCTGAGCCCTGGCTATCGACATTTTCTCGAGCCTGTCCACCAGCGCTGCCACTAAAAAATTGACTTGAGGCCGGGTCAGATCAGCCGGCCGCTCTGCCAGCTTGTAACCGTAGTCGAGGCAGAGTGCCGCGAGTTCCTGACCCTCAGGCGACTGGACGAACCTTTTCATCTCGATTCTTTTTTTTTACGCCTGCACCGGAGGCGATGCCGCTGATCTCGAGGATACGGGTGCCGATGAATTCCGGCACCCCGAACTTCATGTCAGCGACTTCCTCAGTGCTCAGCCTGGGCTCAATGAGGCCGAGAGAAGTGACAAGGCGCAAGGCTTTGAAATTCTTGATAACGTCGACACTTGCGGGATCTGGCGTGCCATCCTCGTTGAGTGGTACGCTGCCGATTATGGCAAAGACCTCGCTCAACTCTCCGTCAGTTAATGGCCGGATGACGACCTCTGCCTCGTAGACATCGACATATAGCGACTCGTGCTTCTCTTTGCCTTTCAGGATGTCTTCCTTGGTGAGTTTTTTCATTACAGGTTACTCCACCTTCGGGCTTAAGCGCCCTCTTTCAGGTCCTTGGCCGTGAAGTAATAGTTGGAAACACCGTGCCCGTTGATGTCCATCGCGTAGTCCTTGGCATCGAGGAAGCACGCCTGGAAATCCAGAGTCTTGACAACCTGGCCTCCCTCGCCCTTGAGGATGACCTGGAGTGAGAAGTTGTTGTTGGACTCGTCCATCTTATCCAGTAATGCGTCCAGTGGCGTACAGGTAGACTTGACCCTGATGACGCCTGATACAATCTTGTAGCCGTAGCTGACGTACTTCCTGAGGTGCTCGCCGCCCTCGAAGTGGTCCTGTTTGTTGAGCTGGATCTTGTAGTCGATCGACTGCAGCCCTACCTTTTCCGAGCCTGCGCTTGTCGTTATCGTGGCAGTGCTCCACCTTGCCGAAATCGGTGTAACTGGCATATTCTCCTAACCTCCTCAAACCTCGACCTTGATGGTCGCATAGATGTAGTCCATGGCCCTGACCGGCCTGACTGCGATGTTCACCCTGACGATACCCTGTGCGAAATCGAGCTCTGAGCTGTAGACGTCGACCAGGAAAGCCGGCTCTTTGCCGTCTACGCTGGGGACTAGGGCTCCCTCCGATTCCATCCTCATGAGGAACTCGGTAATCTTGCCCTTCAGCGCGCTCCTGCCGTCCGGGCTGTTCAACGTACCGATGAACAGGTCGGACACACTCTTCACACCGCGCACTGAGTGATCGGCGATCCTTGTCACGCTGATCTGTTCCTTGCTCGTCGAGATGCCCTTGACGATCACGATGCCCCGGCCCTTCTGTGCCTCGAGCGGCATGACACCGGCTTTCAGCATCTCCATCTCTTCCGAGGGCGTGTACTTCCTTTCGAGCTTTGCCACACCGGTGATAGCCTTGAACGTCGGCGACTCGTAGTAGTTCAGCCTGCCGATGAGGCCGGCAACGGAACCTATGATCCCGTAGGGTGCCACGATCACAAAGCGATCACTTGCGAGAACCTCTGTTCTCTTGACTATGTCCGCGATGGGTTCGTTCCTGCCGACCGAGCCGAGGCCGATCCTGTTCTTCGCGTCCATGCTCATCTTCATGCAGTGGGCGTCGATGAGGGCGTGTATTTCCGGGTCCGTGACATCGCAAGCTGCGACCATGTCCACATCAGGCTCTGCTTCGAGCTTCTCCAGCGCTGCCTCGAAGTCCGCCTTCGATATGACGCCAGTCTTGCCGCCACTCAAGGTGCCTTCCGCTGCGACCGGGTTGTTGCTGCCGGACTTGCCGGACGAGCGCTGCTCCTCTGCGGTCACAAGCTTGGACTTCTTGTTGATCGCGTCGACGAGGTTGTCACCGGACGAGCTCATCGATACGGAGTCGTAGATCTCGATGTTCGCGCCATCGGTAATGGACAACGTTACTGTCTCAGCGCCTTCAGGTGCCTCGACTTTTACCGATATGTTATTGCCCTCTTCGCCGGACGACTTCGCGGTCAGAACAACCGCATCCCTGCCTTTCCGGTCCTTAAGCGCCAGCGTCGCCCTGCCGCCGTCCTGCCCTGCTATCGGGGTTACGACGACCTGGAACACGCCGTTCTGGAATGCCTGTTTGGCTTCCCTGGTGACGGTGAACCTGTCACTGGAACCGAACTTGTCCGCGAACTCAGCATAGCTGCTCACGGGGGTCGGTACAAGTGCCTCACCCTTCTCGGTCGTCCCGATCAGCGCAACCACACCTGACGGATTGAGCTGCTGCGGCACGATCTCCTTGATTACCTGAATTTCCACTCCTGGAATAATTCTAGTCATACAACTAACCACCTAATTACTATTGATGCCAGTACTTGCATCGTTACCTGATGATCGGGTGCGATTAACCGCATGAATGCCTAAAAAACTGGCTTCAGACAGTATCCTTTAAATCGCTTGTACTGTAATAGTGTACTGTTTAGTCTCTTGCTGATATATAATTTTCCAGTATAGTTTCAAATACGGAAGAAAATTTCTGCTATCGCAAAAATAATTTATAATAGATTAAATTTGTTAACATAACAAAGCTGATTCTCAGGCTCAGGATAGATGGTCTCAGACTCGTCCCCTGACAATATTGTGATAACCTAAAAAATAAATTAAGGCGGACCTCAGTCCACCTTAAGCTTGTTCACCTCTGTCTTGAGTTCTTCGGCCATCTTCAGCACCTGCTGGGCGATGTTGGCGGTCTCCTCCATGGTTGAGGTGCCTTCCTCTGCCGAGGCGCTGACCTCCTCTGTGGATGCGGCGCTTTCCTCGACCACGGCGCTGATCTGCTCGATGGCTTTAGCGATCTCCATCGTACCTTTGACCTGCTTTTCCGCGGCAGTCGATACGTTCATGGCTACGTTGGCCACCTCGTCCACCAGTCGGGAGATCTCTTCGACGGACTTCAGCGCCTTAGCGACGACCTCGCTGCCGATCGCTACTTCCTCAGTACCCTTGTCCATTGAAACCACGGCCTGGTCTGTCTGCTCCTTGATCTGGCTGATCAGGGTGCTGATCTGGCTGGTCGACTTCGCCGAGTCCTCGGCCAGCTTACGTACCTCTTCCGCGACCACTGCGAAGCCCCTTCCGGCTTCGCCTGCCCTTGCCGCCTCTATGGCAGCGTTGAGCGCCAGCAGGTTGGTCTGGCTGGCGATGGAATTAATGACGTCCACAATCTTGCCGATCTGTTTCGACTTCTCGCCGAGGTCTCTGACGATCTCTGCCGAGCCGGCCACCGAGGCTTTGATGTCTGTCATCTTGCCCATCGCCTGCTTGGCGGCTCCGTCGACTTGCTTGGCGGCTTCGTTCGCCTCTTTTAGCTTGGTCGATGCGGATATGGCGCCTCCCGACACATCGGCTGCATCTGTCGAGATAGTCTTGATCAGCGAGCTGATGTGCTCGACATCTCTGGCCTGGCTCTGGCTTCCGCCCGCGATCTGGGTGATGCTTTCGCTGATCTGCCTGGACGAGACCATCGCCTGGCCTGTGGCATCGGTGGCCTGCTCAGCGGCTTTTGCCACACGTTCAGCGATCTCGTTAGTCTTTAAAATGATCTTCCTAAGGTTCTCTTTAGCTTCCCTCTCCTGAGAGATGTCTCTAGCTATGAGGCTCAAGCCGTTGAACCTGCCACCGTTATCCCTTATTGCAGTGGCGTTAACCAGCACAGGCAGCAATTTACCGTTACGGAGCTGGATCAGGTCCTCGATGCCCATCACATCAGAGCCAGTTTTGAGCGCTCCGATGATCTTGTCGGAATTTTCTCTAAAGTGGGTAACATCTGTGATAGTCTTGCCAACCGCTTCCTTTGCAGTGATTCCGATAACGTTCTGGCCAGGCTCGTTCATGTATGTGACAACACCTTTTTCGTCAATCACGATATGCATGTCTTTGATGCTCTTGAGAATACTGTCACTGTACGCTGCCTTCTCCTGGGCTTCTGCCTGAGCTCCCTTGATGGATGCTTCAGCTTCTTTCTCCGAGGTGATGTCCTGCAGCAGCGTGATAGCTCCTGTGACCGTACCTCTGGCGTCTTTCAGCGGGGCACATGTGCCGCGTACGAGCACTGTATTGCCTTTTCCCGTAGCGAGGGTCGTCTCGAAGTTGCGGATAATCTCTCCGGTGCGCAGGCACTTATCTATGTTCGATCCATTTTCCTGCCGCCCGAATATGTCCTGGTATTTTTTACCTGTCGCTTCGCCTGCGGTGTACCCGGTTAGCTTTTCTGCGTCCTTGTTAAAGAAGGTGATTTCAGTCTCCCGGTTCACCGCGTACATCGGGTAAGATATGCCCTTTAGCACCGACTCGTTGTACTGAATGCGGTCCTTGATGTTGGCAACCATCTTCTTCGTCGCATCGGTAAGCCGTCCTACTTCTCCTCCCTTTGCACCCGTGTCAACCTGCGTGTCCAGGTTGCCCGCGGCTACGCCATCTGCCGCCAGGACCAGCCTGTTGATAGGCCCGGTAATCCGTGACACTATCACGAAGCCAACGCCGAGCGATAGTATCGCGAGCACGGCGCCGAGGCCAACCGCCATCATGTTCATGTTGTTGATTTCCGCGAGCCCGGGCCTCATATCAGTGCCCACGAACAGCATACCGACAACCTTTCCGGTGGCGCTCTTCAAGGGCTCGTAGTGCACGTACATCGGGATGCCGTTGACCGTGAGCTTGTCCTGGTACGCTTCACCGCCGGTAATCACTTTCGATACTACCACCGGGCTTGCCTTTGTGCCGATGATCCTCTTGTTGTTCGCGTCCATGAGGTTCGTGGCGACTCGGGTATCCTGCTGGAAGATCGTGCAGTATCCATTCATCTCGCCGGCGATATCGTCCGTGAACTCGTTATTGTTATTCAGCAGATCACACGTGTAAACGCTGCCGATGATGACGTCTTTTTCGTCTTTAACCGGGTAGCAGCTAATTATGCCAAACCCGTCGGTCGTGTTGGATGCCTTCACCGATTCCCCGAGGTTGTTTTCGGCTATCTCTGATGCCGGTAGGATGTCATAGCCGTTTGACCCGACGTTAGCAAGGGCGTTCCGGACGGCTACGTCGTTCGTCATCTCGCCGTTTTTATCGCTCGTCAGCCTGGCCATCACCACAGAATTGTTATTCGTTATGGTAATGATGCGGAACTGCTTGTGTTCCGCGCCGTACTGGCCGACAAGAGCTTTCAGAGCTGCCTGGTCGCCAGTTTTCAGCGCGCTGACCACCTTGATGTCGGACGCGATTTTATCTGTGATCAGGCCGTCGTTCACCGCCTGTTCCCCGATCGCCCGGATCGCCATCGACGAGGATTCGCCGATCTTTTCCTCAAACTGAAGATTCTTACTGTCAGTCACTGATACACTGTTCATATATGCCAGTATAGCAACTGGTACAACCGATACAATCAATAATAAGACTAATAATTGCACGAAAATACTACGAATATCTATCTTTATCGACATTTTTACACCTCAAACCAATTATCACTAAGTTAGAAATCAACCGAATGATAGCAAATAAAATATTTACAGTGGGTTATATAGCAATTTTCTAATAAAATCATATATCTATAGAAATAATTGCTGTACTGTAATGCCATTTATGTAAGCTGGCACTGATTTCCGCCGGCAACCAGGGCGCTTGCCCCCGTGGAAGTCAGGCAACGTGATTTTATCGGCGCGTTGTAGCCACAGCGTTTAAAAAATGCCGGTGGATACTTGTGATTCGCTAGTAGCTATCGTCCAGTACCTGTAAGAAGCTATGAATCACTTTTCCTTTCGGTGTAAGGGAATAGATCAAATAGCTTCCGTCTTTATCCGAGGCGATAAGCCCCGTATCCTTTAACTGTTTCAGGTGATAAGACAGCGTCGAGTACTGAAGCCCGGTCAGTTCGACCAGTACACAGACGCAAAGCTCGCGCTGCCGAAGCGCTTTCAGAATTTTTATGCGGATGGGATCGGCGATCGCCTTAGATGTGTCCGCCGCTACTTTGCAGTCCTGGATTCTTATCTTTTCCAGCGCTTCTTTTTCCATCGCTGTCAATGGGTAAGGGTTTACGGGTAATTCTTCCATTGTTATCTCAACTTTTCACAATCAAAGCACTTCGTTTTGTCCTTGATATCAGTATAGAACTCTTTACTGCATCGGGCGCAGATAATTTTTCTGAACCCCAGGTCTTTTGCCGGCAAGCCTCTCGCCAGGTCGGCGAAGTTGATGCCGCAAGCACATCCTTCTTTCACTATTTCACCTTTCACATCTTCGCTTTAATCCACTTCTTGATCTCGTCGGCAGACGGTATCCTGCCCATGGATTTCATCTCGCCATCGACGGCGAAGCCTGGGGTGGCGAGTATGCCGGCCTCGACGATCTCATTGATGTTACTGATCTTGACCACTTCGGCATCTACGCCGAGCTCTTTCACGGCATCTTTAGCCGCTTTCTCCAGCATGTTGCACTTGCCGCAGCCTGTGCCGTATACTTGTAGCTTCATCACTTTCACCTTACCTTATCCGTTTTTATGCGATCAGATACTTTAAATTATCGCGGCGAAGATAACGCCGCAGATGATGGCCATCAGAATGACCAGCCCTATGTAGGTCAGGCCTCTCTTTTTACCCATAATACTGACGATCACCAGCATGCTCGGCAGACTCAGCGCGGGTCCGGAGAGCAACATGGCTAGTGCCGGGCCTTTGCCCATCCCCTGAGCCATGAGTAAGCCCACGATGGGTACCTCGGTCAGGGTCGAGAAGTACATGAAAGCGCCGGATACCGAGGCTACTGATATCGAGGACAGGCTGTTACCGCCTACGAGTGCCTGAATATAGCTCGTGGGGATCAGGTAGATGATGATCGATCCGAAGAACACGCCTGCGATGAGCAGGGGGAAGATCTTCTTCGTCAGGAACCAGGTCTCGTTCATCCAGTAAGTGAGTTCCTCTCTGTTGTACCACCGGTATGAGGTATACGCGGTAGCTGCCATCAGCGCCAGAAGCACAGGTCCCTTGATCAGCCAGTCTATTGCCCAGCCGCCAAACACGAGGATGACCACGAGGAGCATGAACGTCAGCGGCGTCCTGTATTTGTAGCCGGCGTTGCCGCCGTCCTGGGAGGTCATCACGAAGGGCATGACCTTCTGGCCTTTGAGCTCTTTGCTCAGCGACTTCTGGAATAATACTGCCATGATCCCACCGATGACGATCGATAGCGTAACTGCGGCTACTGCCCTCGCCAGCCCGATGTCATATCCCAGTTGCTGAGCCGAATAAACGATCGCCAGCACATTGATCGCAGGCGCCGAGAACAAGAATGCCGTCGCAGGTCCTATGCCTGCGCCACGCTTGTATATTCCCGTAAACAGCGGCAGCACTGTACAAGAGCACACCGCCAGTAACACACCACTGACTGCGGCGACGCCGTATGATACAAACTTATTAGCATCAGGGCCCAAAAATTTCAGCACCGACTCTTTTGAGAATAGCGCGGATATTGCACCGGCTAAGAAGAACGCAGGGACCAGGCAGAATAGCACGTGTAGCGAGATGTACTCGAACACGGCTGCGATCCCCACATTTGTCAGTGTCAATGCGAAATTGACCAGACTGTCCACCATACTATCACATTTCTAATAATATCGAAATAACTGGTATATAAGCCTTTTCAACTTTTTTCGAAATGGAAAATAATATATAATGGATGCCCGTTTATCACTAATATGTAAATCATCTGTAACCTATAAAGGAGCGATAGACATGGAAAAGAACATTACTAAAGATTCAGCTTGTACTGGCACATGCGGATGCAGCAAGGGACCGAAGATCATCTATCCGTGCTCAGGGGCCTCGGATGTCGGGGAGTTGTCTGACCGGGCGGCGAGAAAGCTGAGCGCAGACGGAGTCGGCAAGATGTCATGTATTGTCGGCATCGGCGGACGGGTTGGGGCAATGATGGACATCGCTAACGCAGCATCTCAGATACTTGCCATCGACGGGTGCCCGCAGGACTGCGCCCAAAAGACACTCGAAGCCGCTGGATTTACTAAAATCGACCACCTTCGGCTATACGATCTCGGGCTATCGAAGGGCAAGTCTCCTGCCAATGACCAGAATATCAAGATCGTTGCGAGTAAGGGTATAGAGCTACTATCTCAGTAACGAA
>CAZJRS010000073.1:0-19192 GCA_964548585.1 uncultured Methanocella sp.
GCGCCAGGATATTCATCAACTTTTTTTACAACCGTTGATCTCATGCGCTGTTTTCAGTATGTTCCGCCAGTGGCTGCCCATCCAGTAGATCTTGCCGCACTGGCCACATGCCCAGAATTCTTTTTTCTCCTCGAGAAGATGCTGCGGTACCTGGTCAGTGGCGCGCTGCATATCTTCTGAGGTCGCTTTCCTGAGCAGGCTGTTACAAACAGTACACCGCACCATAACAGGTACCGTATTTATCGGGAAATGTTTGATCAGCACGCATATCTGATCTGTGACTTTATCCGGAGAGAGCAGGATCGCATCAACACCAGTTGCTTTCGCCCGTTCGATCAGTCCACGGTCGCGGGAGAGAAGTACCCGGCCCTGTTCCCGGACAAGGTCGACGAGCCGCCGGTCTTCGTCTGTTTCGATGTGAAGCTCCAGTGCGCTAAGCGTATCGTAGTTAAAAATGCGGAGCCACGCCACCAGTCTGCCGAGCATCCTGTCTACGAGGAACTTCGGTTTATTGACCATCATCAGTATTGTCCCCGGTGTGTAAATTGTTACATTTATTCGGTTACCATCCGCTCTTCGTACTTCCACATGCTGGCGGCCCAGGCAACGGTCAGTATAGCCATGATCAAGATCATCACACGTAGGCCGAACTGATCCAGGGTGATGCCGAGGATCTGCCCCACGGCCTCATAGCCCCCGAAGTAGGCTATGATGTATCCGCAGGCTGCGAACCACACAGCGTTGGCGGCATTCATGCCTAGCGCGAAGATCGGTCTGCCGATGTAGGTCCGTTCACGGAATGTGTTCTTGAGGATATTCTGGGTGGCAAAGCTGATCCCGGCTATGCCTGCGGTCCCGATCACACCTTCGAGGATGAATACGATAAGTGGGTCGGAGGTAAAGGTGATCAGCACAAGCTCGGCGCCAAAGACGATAATACCAAGTGTGGCGATGGTTTTCCGGGTGGTAAACTGCTTCTTCGCCAGTAGCCAGTACACGGCGATGCTGACTATACTAACTACAACGCTGAGAATGCCTAGCCAGACGCTTCTGATGCCCACATTGGCAAAGAAAACCTTCGATAGTGATGACCAGGTACTGATCGTGAGTGTCGTAAACAGCATGGTCAGCAGGAATGTGACCAGCGTACGTTTATGGTTTAAGATTTTGCCCAGGTCTTCTTTGATGGGATACTTGCCGTAGGTCTTGTAATATATAGGATCTTTAAGCAGGGAGAACAATACTGTCGAGATGATGAGAAAACCCAGTGCGGACAATAGCCAGATCCCATACCCGAAAGCCTGTACGGTGATGCCCGCAGCCAGGGGCGTCAACGCGCTCATGACGGTAGTGACCACGTTATAGCGGGAGAAGGCGTCGGTAGTAGACAATCGGTAGGCATCAATGAGCTCGCATACCATCAGAAAGGACAAAGTCCAAAAGGTGCCCGCGGCAAGGCCGATAAATAAGCCCGAGATGATCAGGGAAGCCGGAGTCGGCGATACGTAGAGCATGATCTCGTAGATAGCAGATACGATGCCTACACCCAGGAACATCTTTTTCGGGTTGACATGCCTGAGCAGGATGATGCTGAGAAGATTCGAGACGGCTGAGCCGATGCTGATCATAGCGAAGTGCAAGCTATAGTAAGGCGCCGGTATGCCGTAGTCGATGGCATACTGGGGTATGAACAGGACAACGCTCAGTCGCCCGTAGAACATCAGCACGAACATGATCAGAAACAGATCGAGTGCTGTCAATCGTTTCAGCATCTGATGATACTATCTTGGCCAGAGGATATATTAGTTGAGATGGGAAAATGCTACATCCAGAGATCAGTCCAGTATAAAGCCACTGTATCAACCGGTTAGCTATTTCACCTGACGTAAACGATATAAACCATAAGCTCTATGTCGATTCCATAAAAGGCCCCAGACCGTGTGATCATGAGAGGAAAATATCTCGCTGTGCTATCCATCATCGCCTTATCGATTAGCGCAGCCGGCTGTACGACAACACAGGCAACCGTACCGGATAAGTACGGAGGATACCTCAGCGAAATGAACTGCGGCAACACCGATTTTTCGATTGCCAGCGATCACTACTCCAACGCCTCGCAGTTTTTCTCAAAAAGCAGGTACGCCCCTGCCATTCAAGAGATAAAAGAAGCCCAAAAAGGATACGATCGGGCTTTACAGCACTACGAAAACATGTCGGCTAATGCAGACCGAGAAGATCGTCGGGCATATGGAGATGCGTTACAAGCCTACGCCCGAAGCTGCATGTATGCTTCCGGATCCTACGGCGATGCTTACCTCGCATTCCAGAACGGAGATAGCATCAGAGGCAACTCACGCCTGAAAGACGCCACCGACTATATCGAACAGGCCAACAAAGATCACGCGAAAGCAGTAGCCCTGCAGCCTGATGCGATTGTCTAATTTTGGTTAAATTACTAAGATCACACAGAAAACGGGAATATACAGGTCTCGTTATATGTCATACCTATATTTTTTAAAAAAAATAAGTCACTTCTCGACTCAGATCTCGTCATCCTCGTGGACTGGAGTCATATCTATGATGGTGTCAGGGTCGAGTTTCCACTCCGCGCATGCGCCCTTCGCCTCGATAGTAGAGTCGATTCCCCGGTAGGGTTTTCCTCTTACTTTCACTGCGTTGAGGATGCAGAATTTTGCGTAGGTCCCGGGTCTTGTTTCGACTGTGACATATGCTTCGTTCACGCAATTACAGCACATTTTTGCGTACTGCTCGCCTTCGTATTCGAAGATGCGGTTGTGTTTGTCATTTTTCTTTGTCATTATTAAATCCCGTCCATTCCGATGCGGACGAATCTATCGATCACAATACAGGCTGCCATCGCCACCCCATGTGCTACGATCATCGTAGGGGTCTCCATTGTACACATGAGAGTGGACATGATGAATGTTCAGTATCTGATTGCGACCGTACTGCTATCCACGTGGTTACGAGCCCCACTGTAATAATCCTTGTTATAGATGTCCCGGTTCCTGAGGGGGGAGCTACGATTATCCTTTGCTGTTTTATGCTGGATAATTCTTTACCACTTAAAATAAGTCACTTTCTGAACCCGATTTGCCGGGCGTAATCGCATACGTCCACCAAAAAGCACCTGTCATGCTGCGGGTTCTGGGCTTTGCAGGTTTCCCTGCCGAACTTGATCAACGCAACGTGGACCGAACCGCGCATGCCTTCGGGTACCTTTTCCATCAGTATCCGGCGTACAGCCTCGTGGTCGGCTTTCTCGGGGACGATACCGAGCCGTTTAGTGATGCGGAAGACGTGGGTGTCTACCGGGATGAGGTCCCGGTCGCAGGAGAATAAGAGTACACAGTCGGCGGTCTTCGGACCCACGCCTTTGATGGATAAAAGCTCTTTTCGGGCGATTTCAGGGTCTGTCTCGCAGACGAAGTCGAGAGTGCCACCGTAATCGTCTATAACCAGCTGCGCCACGTTTTTGATGAGCTTCGCTTTTTGCTCGTGGAGGCCGCCGATTTTGATGAGTTGCGAGATTTCAGATTCCGGGGCGGCTGCCAGCTTCTCCGGCGTATTGTAGACCTCGTACAGGCTGGCGAAAGCCCTGTGCGAGTTACGATCAGTTGTGTTCTGCGACAGGATCGTAGCCACCAGCACGTCGAAGGGCTTGCCACGCGTATAGTCGTAGCGGCCATAGTGAGCGATCAGACGGCGAGAGATCTCTACAGTTTTACTGTCGACTGGGGTAATCATAAGAACACAAGATTGTCAGCATCATAGCCAATATACATTTTGTTGGTGTACAGTGATAGCGCTGGCAGGTCAAATACCGGTTTAAAAATAGTGGAACTGGTCCGTTCCGGAATTTTTTTACTTGAAGAATGAATCACCGACTAGCGAAATATTTCTTCATCCTGGCCAGTCCCTCAACGATTTGCTCCATGGAAGAGGCGTACGACATCCTCAGATGATCGTTGCTGTCCGGCCCGAAGGCGGATCCCGGCGTCATGCCCACACCCGCTTCGAGTAGTCCCTCGGCGATCTTCTCCGAGTTTCCGTCGACTTTCGGATATGCGTAGAAGGCCCCTGTCGGAGTCGGACATTCCAGGCCCATCTCCTTCAAGCCTTTCATGACTACGTCTCTACGGGCTTCGAACTGCTTTCGCATGGCTTCCACACTATCCTGTGGTCCAGTCAGTGCTGCGAGCGCACCATGCTGGACAAAAGTGGTCGGGCTTGAGATCGTGTGCTGTTGCACCTTCAGCAGGTTCTGGAAGAGTGGCTTCGGTGCCGTAATGTACCCGATACGCCAGCCTGCCATGGCATATGCCTTTGAGAAGCCGTTGACGGTAATGGTCTGATCAGGGATCATGGTGCCGATACTGAGGTGCTTTACCCCGTAGATGATCTTCTCGTAGATCTCATCGGACAGAACGTAAAAGCCGTGGTCGGCAGCCAGATCGGCTACCATAACGAGGTCTTTTTTATCGAGCACAGTTCCCGAAGGGTTATTCGGGCTGTTGATGATAACAAGCTTGGTTTTCTTAGTGATGTGATCGGCAAAGTTCGCCGGTATTGAGCCGTTTTCTTCGGACTTGACCCAGACGGTCTTTGCGTCACTCATCTTAATGCAGGCATCGTAGGATACCCACGACGGCTCCAGCAGGATCGCCTCGTCACCCTTTCCCAGGAGGCTAAAACATGCTTCGAATATGGCGTGCTTGGCCCCTGGTGTCACGATCACATCTTTGCCGGTGACGTCGAGACCGTTGTCGATCTTGAACTTGGCTGCGATGGCGTCTCGCAGCTCCGGGATGCCGGCAGATGGCGCGTAGTGCGTCTTACCGCTTTCCATCGCCTTGATCGCTGCGCTCCTGATATGCGCTGGCGTATCAAAGTCCGGCTCACCCAGACCAAAGCTGAGGATGTCTTTGCCCTGCTTTTTCAGCTCGTTAGTCAGGTCGGCGATCCTCAGTGTCGCCGACTCTTCTACCTGATCCAGCCTGGACATAGAAGATCTCAGTATTCCCTGATCCTGCGTACCATCTTGACGGCGGCTTCTACAGCACGCTTGGCGTAGTCGATACGGTCGTGGGCTTCCAGCCTGGTCATACCCGGCCCTGCGATGCCGAGCATGATGGGCTTGTCGTATTCCAGCGAGAGGTCGGTGATCTTCCTCGTCGCCTGGTTTACCACGATCTGGTCGTGGTCGGTTGCGCCTTCGATGACACTGCCAATCGTGACGATCGCGTCGATGGTCTTGTCTGCCGCCATCTTCTTGATGGCGAGGGGCATGTCGTAAACACCAGGCACGTAGAAGACCTTTGTCACCTTTGCACCCAAAAAGTTCGCGTGCTCCTTGCCAAGCAGTTCCATCTGCCACGTCAGGTCACGGTTGAACTCCGCGACCACAAACCCAATCCTGATCTCGTTGTTTGCTGCCATTACGATCAGACCTATAACAATAAATTGAATTAGATCCTTGCGGGGCCGACGTCCTCGTAGCCCTGCCTCTGCCCCGTGCCTGCCTGCCGTTCCAGGGATCGCTGGTCGAAGAGCAGCCGGACCACGTTCAATGCGTGTTCTCTGGCCCTCTTCTCCATCAGCGCCGCCAGTTCGCGGCCGTCGGGTGCCTCGTCCTCGTGGACGAATACCTCAATAATATGCTTATTTGTCATCAGCTGACAAATAATTATGCCCATGCTGGCTTCGTGGGCGCACGTCTTGTCCACCGGCTTGGAGCCGGGCATGCCCAGCGCCATGACTATATCGCACTGGTGCTCGTCGATGAGCTTTTTGCACGCGACCGGGAGATCCTTGATCCCCGGAACGGTGTACCGCTCGATCTTCACCGAGCCGTTGCGCTTGATCTCATCGATCGCTGCCTTACCCATGTCGAACCGGGCGAACGTCGTGTCTGCAATACCCACTTTAGCCATCAGGAAATCCCCTGAACACTCAGTAGTTAATTTTTATATACCTTTCTCAGAGCCTCTACACCGGCGCCAGGTTTCTCGATGACCTTGAACTGGACCAGTGCCTCTTCGATAGCCGTGAACGTGCGGATGAGATCGTCACCCGTGAACGCGTTCATGCTCGGGATCCTGAAGATCTTGCCATCCAGCCGGTCCTGACCGCCCGAGATGGTGATACCCTTAGTCTTGACGGTGCCGCGGAGGTCCTTGTCGGTGATGCCCGCAGGGGTCTTGATCGCTGTTACGGTGTTTGAGAGTACTGTGTACTTATCCGTCACGGGATACAGTTCCATGCCAAGGGCTTTTGCCGCTGCACGGATCGCTTCTGCGCCCTGCCTGTGCCGGGCTATGCGGTTGTCCATCCCCTCTTCTGCTATGAGCTTCATGGCTTCCTGCATGCCGAAGAAGAGTGTGATTGCCGGGGTGAACGGAGTCTCAGCCTTGGCTGCTTCAGCCGACTTCTTGTACTTCTTCAGGTCCAGGTAGTACGGCGGGTTCTTCACAACGCCATCCCAGGCTTTCTGGCTGACCGAGATGGTTGCAAGGCCCGACGGTGCCCCGAGGCTCTTCTGGGAGCCCGATACTACTACATCGACACCCCACTTGTCGGCATCGACCAGGTCGCCACCTGCCGAGGTGACCGTGTCCATGACAAAGATCGCATTATATTTCTTCGCCAGTTTACCAATCTCTTCCGCGGGGTTCTTTACACCGGCCGAGGTCTCGTTGTGCACCATTGCGATGACCTTGGTCGGTGCTTTCGCCAGTGCTTCTTCAACTTTGCCGAGATCGACGGGAGTGCCCCACTCGAACTCTAGGCTTTCCACCTGGCCATAGCGCTGGCCGATATCCCGGAAGCGCTCGCCAAATTTACCGTTGACGATTGAAACCATCCGGTCTCCCTTGACGAGGTTCGAGATTGCTGCTTCCATAGCCGACGAACCGGAGCCCGAAAGGACGTAAGTATCATTCTTAGTGTTGACGATCTCCTTGATAGCGTTCCTGCAGTCGTCGTAGATTGCGGAAAACGCCTTGTCCCGGTGGCTGATCATCTGCCTTGACATAGCCTGCAGCACCCGTGGGTGCAACATGACCGGACCCGGTATCATGAGTAACGGTTCGTTTGCCATTGGTATTCTCCATTTATAGGTATGTCTCTTAGAATTTTTAAGGGATATATTTCTTTCGGGTTCTTGTCGTATAACTGTCAGGTAAAATTGAGGTAATCGTAGCAATGCCTAACAGAAAGATCGTCATAGCCCCAGGCCCTTCGGGCAGATTTAATACTCCACAACCCAATGTAATATAGAAAAGTGATCCGCGAATGGCGACAAATACAGGCATCCTAATAATACAGCACGGCGATTTCCCCTTTGACTTCATCGAGAAACACAGAGATATATACGAGCGAATCGAGGGCATCATGGAGAAGTTGAGCCAAGAGTCAAGGGTTCTCCCCCATACACCCGAAAACGATCCTCATGGCGCAGACATCGAAAAGCTTGCCTCAGTCCTGCAAACGGCAGGCTACGACATAGCCATCGGATACCTCGACTTTTCATTGCCGACCATTTCTGACGCCGCCAAAGCGCTTATCACCAAAGGCCATAAAAAAATTGTTTTCGCGTGTGCCCCGGGACTGATGATGCGTAGTTCTCACAGCTTGATTGATGTGCCAAAGGTATTGAAAGAGATCGGTGAGAGCAATCCCGACATTGACATGATCTATGCCAGGCCTGGGATTCCGTATGAGCTTATTGTCAGGGCGTTTCTAAAGAAGATCAATGCGGCAACGGGGATTCCGGTCGACAAGGATATTGTTAATATCCAAGCCACTCACCCCGGAACAGGTGTGGTGCTCGTGGCGCACGGCGACATACCTCAGGACTCTACCAACAAAAACGCTGGAGTTATGCAAGACGCTGAGAAGCATGCCCAGCACTGGTCAAAGATGGGGAAGGAGTGGCCCCGGTCAGAGGAAAATGATCCGAACTATTACGATACGATCGTGTTGAAGGTCAAGCTCAGGGAGATGTTCTGGCCGATTCCGGTTGAGGTAGGCTACATGGAGTTCGCATCGCCGGACATCGATGAGGCGTTTGAAAAGCTGCTGCGGACAGGAGTGAAAAAAGTCATATTCTGCGGGGGCACAGCTTTCTTCGGCAGGAGTTCACATTCGCTGATTGACATACCGGAACATATTGACCGGCTGAAGGCAAAACACCCGGAAGTGGAGATCGTCTATGCGTATCCAGAGCAGGAACTGGTGATGGGCGAGCTTGCGAAGGCAGTCAGCTTCAAAGTCGAGCAGGCGATAAACGGGGATGTAATGCTGTTTTAAGACACGCAGGCAGGTCGTCCCGACAATACTACTCTTTTTCGGTCGTTTTTAAACGCGACAATATTAATATAAAAATCCCGCACACCAGATCACAATGACCGAGTCCTATCCTCAGGTATGTGTGCGCTGCGGGAAGCCTGTAGATATCACCGTAAAATGTGAAGTATGTGGTAAACCGTTGTGCCCATATGATATCCGCGTTATAGGCGAGTATGAAACCCTGTGCCAGGAGTGTTATGAAGACCTGACCTTTCAGTACCGTGCCAAATCTTGTGACGTCGGGGGGCTTGAGAGCGAATGAAGTTCGATGTGGTCGCGGTCAGCCTGGACTCGGGAGTTCTTGGTGCGACAGCCTATGATAATACGATGCGTGCTCTGAAAACGCTTGAAGACGACGGACAGATGGATAAGCTGAAACTCGGTGGAACCGTGATGGTCAAGCCCAATTTTACTCAGCCCCCTAATCCGTCGCTGAAGTTCGGCCCGCGGGATAGCGATCTCACGGTCCATAACCATGTGTGCACAGATCCTTTCTCTATTAAAGCTGCCTGCGACTTTGTGATCGCCCATGGTGGCAAAACAATTGTTGCGGAGGGCACCAAGTGGCCTGGCGGTACGAAAGCAGTCTTTTTGCAAACGGGCTGCGAGCCGCTGCTGGAAGGCTATGATGTGGAGTTGTTTGACACGGGTACTGAGTCCCCGGCGCAGCGAGCCAGAGTCCGTCCGGCAAAGGTCTGGAATGATGACTATGCCGAGTTTGACGTACACGAGATATTCGGTCAAATTGACGTCATACTTAACCTGGCCAAACTCAAGTGCCACAGCAATGCACTGGTCACCGGGGCGGTTAAAAACCTGTACGGCTCGCTGGAGCCATCACCGCGCCGGGCGGAAGGGCATTTTTGTGCCGACCCGCTCTGGACTCGCATTTCCCGGCGGAAGATGGCAGAAGGTTACAAGAAGCTGTCGGAAACCTTTGTCCAGGTGCACAGTGGTATCCTGCACACGTTTGGGGTAGATGAGATTTGCGTCGTCGAAGGAGTGATTTCAGGAGAGGGTGACGGCCCGCTATTCCAGCCGGCTACCCCACGGAAGGAGAACATCGTGCTGGCTTCAGTCAATAATCCGGCGACGATTGATGCGGCCGAGAGCTTTTACATGGGCTATTCACCGGAATTCCTTCGCAGCTTTGCGGAGTATGCCCTTCGGGAGATGAACTATGTACCGGACGCCGATCTGCTCGACTCCTACGGTGAACAGTACTTCCTTAAACTGGCGGAATCCGCCGGAATGGGCCGAATCCGGGACTTTGGAGTCTACGTGATTAGTCCGCTGGCAACCGAGATCATGCCGAGCCATATGCTGAGCTTGCTCCGCACCGGAGATCCGTTTACTCTGCCGACCTTCGTGCGCTATGCGGCGAATACGCCGCTGTTCGACAGAGTGCCGGGACCTGACTATGAGTTTAAGGTTGAGGCGCCGGCTTAGGCTAAAAACAGATCATCTCGACCATGTTCTGCCCGCCTGCGTTAATAGCTTTATATATATTCACACCCATATTTAAAACTGGATTAAGGTACATCGGTGGTGTGGTAAGATGAAGATAATCTGGCACGGGCATTCCTTTTTTGAGCTGCAGGGTAGTCTGAATACGCTGATTGATCCGTTTATTCTCGGGAATAAGATGTGCGATGTGAAGCCTGAGGAGCTGAAACCGGATGTCATAGCGGTCACTCACGGACACGCGGACCACCTCGGGGACACGGTCACCCTGGCGGAACAGACTGGCTGTAACGTGGTCGCCGTCAACGAGATCGCCAAGTATCTGCAGTCCAAGGGTGTCAACGCCTTCGGAGCAAATATCGGCGGCACAATCGAGATTGATGATACTAGTTATTCACTGGTGCCTGCCCAGCACTCGAATGGCATCGACGAAGCAGGTTTCGGATGGGATGCCGGAAGCCCGGCTGGATGGGTGGTCAGCAGCGACTCTGCAGTAGTATACCATGCAGGTGACACCGGAGTATTTAGTGACATGGCGTTGATCCACGATATGTATCACCCTAAAGTCGTCATGCTCCCAATCGGCGGCCGGTTCACGATGGATATTTCACAGGCAGTGATGGCTGTCAAGATGCTGAAGCCCCAGTTCGTGTTGCCCATGCATTACAACACATTTGAGGTCATCAAGGCAGATGCGGGCAAGTTCCTGCGCATGGTTGAGGAACAAACTGACGCGGAAGTAGTCATCCTGGAGCCGGGCGACTCCATTGACGTGTGATTACAATAACTGATATGGAAAATCGCATGAACGCGGTGCCGAACGGAGAATACAGCTACGGAAAAAACCTCGAATACCTGAAAGCTTGACCCGTCTGCGAAATTGCACCCACAGATTCACCCGTATAATAGTTCTGGATAAATAGTAATTAATCCACTACATATGCATGAATCAAATATTATAACATAGTTATATCAATTTGTATCTGAGTGTTGAATTATGTCATCCGACAAGCGTAAAGAACTACGCAAGTTCGTTGCTCCTGAATTTATCTTTGGGAGCGGTGCGCTAAGCCTTGCAGGCCGTTACGCGAGAAATTTCGGAGCAAACAAAGTGTTTGTAGTAAGCGACAAGGGGATCATAGAGGCAGGCTGGACCGAAAAAGTGACCAGGTGCCTGGAGAAAGAGGGCCTGCAATTCATCGTTTTTTCGAGCGTCACCCCAAATCCCAGGGCTGAAGAGGTCATGCAAGGTTCCGAACTGTACCGGAAGGAAGCTTGTGACGTAATCATCGCCGTAGGCGGCGGGAGTCCGATAGACTGCGCAAAAGGTGTCGGAGTGGTAAGCACCAATCACAGGAACATTATGGATTTTGAGGGCGTAGACCAGATACCTGTGCCCGGACCTCCGCTGATCTGCATCCCGACAACAGCCGGCTCTTCGGCAGATGTTTCTCAGTTTGCCATCATCACCGATGTGGCGGCACGACGGAAAGCAGCACTGGTCAGCAAGATGCTGGTGCCAGACACATCGCTGATCGACCCGGATACGACCATGACCATGCCACCCGAGTTGACAGCCAATACAGGCCTGGATGCGCTGACCCACGGGATCGAAGCGTATGTATCGAACGCCAGCTCACCGATCACCGATCTTTTCGCCCTGAATTCGATCCGGATGATCGTAGAAAATTTACCGGGCTCGCTTCGTGAGCCTGGTAACCGGGAATACCGCACCTCGATGATGCTCGGCAGCCTCGAAGCAGGCCTAGCATTCTCCAATGCCAGCCTGGGCGCAACCCACGCGATGGCCCACAGCCTCGGCGGTGTCGAAGACACCGCCCATGGTGAGAGCAACGCGGCCCTTCTGGCTCCTTTGATCGAATTTAACTATGATACGGTACCACAAAGATATGAGCAAATCGGTGAAGCGATGGGCGTCAACTTTGCAGGGATGGAATACGCCGAGAAAAAGGCAGCGGTCATAAATGCAATAACAGGGCTAATCAGAGTGTGCGGAGCTAATCGGCGACTCAGAGACTTCGGGGTCAGTCGGGAAAATATTCCGGAGTTATCGATAAAGGCATTAAAAGATGCATGTATGGTGACCAACCCCCGGCGAATGAGCCAGAAAGAAGTGGAGATGATCTATGAAAGAGCCTTATAGCCAGCCGGACGAATCCGAGAAGCTTCGGGATAAGATCATCGGGCTGGGTGAGAGGTCATACCGAAAAAGCTACTATCCCGAGCTTCAGCAGAAGCTCGCCGACCTCGAGCGGTTCAAGACACTCCTCGACCAGATAAACGATGCCATTTTCCTGATAGAAATGCCCTCGCGGAGGATCACCGATGTAAACAATTCGGCTTCGGTGCAGACTGGGTACACTATCGATGAGTTATGCCGGATGACTTTGAATGATCTTATACAGGGGAGAAAAGAAGAGTTACACAAACTATTCTCAGATGAAATCCGATCCTTAATCATAGAAACTGAGTTGGTCAGGAAAGACCACCGGAATATCGTATACGAGATAGGCATGCGCAGGGTTCAGTTTAGGAACACGCCGTATATTGTCGCAGTAGCCAGGGACATCACCGCCAGAAAAGAGGCGGAAAAGGAGCTCCTGGCCGCCAATTCACAGGCAGAGCTATACCTGGACCTGATGGGACACGACATCAACAATATGAACCAGGCGGCCATGGGATTTCTGGAGCTTGCGATAGAAAAGCTTCACGTGACAGGTCCGGAGTGTCGTGACGGTGAGGCGTTGATTAATCAGGCCATAGAAGATATGCAGAACAGCTCGATGCTCATTGACAACGTAAGAAAGCTCAGGAAAGCACGGTCAGGAGCCTTCAAGCCCAGGGAAATCGATCTCACCGCGCTCCTGCACGATATAAAAAATAAGCTGGTCACAGCGATAGACAGGAAAGTCACCATCAAGATCGAGTCACAAACCGAATGTAAGATTTGCGCCAGCGAGCTGATTGAAGATGTGTTCACACACGTGATCAATAACGCGATCAAACACTCTACCGGCCCCCTCGAAATAGACATAAGGCTAACCAAAGAACAGGTTAACGGAACAAACTATTGCCAGGTATCGGTCGAAGATAACGGCCCGGGCATACCGGAAACGAAAAAGCGGGGACTGTTTGACATCAGACAACGAGGAAAAGCCCGCATTTCCGGAAAAGGGCTAGGACTCTACATTGTCAAAACGATCGTCGATGACTTCCAGGGGCAGGTATGGGTCGAGAACCGGGTGCCGGGAGACTATACGAAAGGCAGCAGGTTCATTATACTGCTTCCGGCGGTTAAAGAATAGGTGGTCCTCGACGTTGTGCGGGCACTGTCTACTCATTAGCGCAGTTATCTGAGTAGTCACCCCGACAGTCACTCTTTAAACGGTATCCACTCTTCCGGGCTCTTGTAAAAGTTCAGCACCACATGGCTCTTGCTATCCTTGAGCATGTGGCCCATTTTCAGCCTGATCTGGCTGATGTACGATTCGTACTCCCGGACATCTTCGAAGGAAAGCAGTAGCATTGCGTCCCATTCTCCGGTGACGGATACGTCCATGATGACGTGGGGGTCTTCTTTGAGTGTGTCGATAAAGTCTTTGATCGTGGCCTGGTCAGTCACATCCAGCTTCAGGAAGAGGATGAAAAACGATTTGAGGCCGATTTTTTCCATGTCGATGACAGCCCGGTAATTCTTGATGATACCAGCCTTCTCCATACGGCGGATCCTGGATGCCACGGTCTGTCTCGTGACTGCGCAGTCTTTAGCGATCTCCGAATGTGAGCTGGTACCGTCCCTTGCTAGTATAGCGATGATCTTCTTATCCGTACTATCCATGCCGCTTCCACCAATAGCCGTTTTACACGAAGTTAAACAATGCGGTGCCTGATGGCACCGTAGATGACTTTGAGTAAAGTTGTGTATGGATTATATGAGCCGCGTATAGATAAATCTTATGCATAATGTTAAATCTTTTAATGAATCATCTAACACAAAGAAAACTCTTTATACTATTTTATACTTATATGTAAACAAGTATCACAAATTATTTTACTTTATGGTGATTAACATGAAAGAATACGCAGTGAAAGACATCAACATGGCCAAGGAAGGCCTGGAGCGAATCGAGTGGGCACAAAGGCACATGCCGGTGCTGAACCTGATCAAGGCGGAGTTCACGAAGAAAAAGCCGCTCAAGGGCGTAAATGTAATCGCCTGTCTACACGTGACCGTGGAGACAGCTAACCTCATCGATACGCTCCTGGCCGGTGGCGCAAACGTGGCACTTACCGCGTCCAACCCATTGTCGACTCAGGATGATGTGGCGGCGGCGCTCGCCAAGAAGGGCGTCAAGGTTTACGCCATCCGGGGCGAGGACGAAAAGACGTACTACGAGCACATCGAATCCGCACTGAAGATCAAGCCCAACGTGACCCTGGATGACGGAGCAGATGTCATCGCCACCGTCCACACCAAGCACAAGGAGTACTTGAAGGGCATCTACGGCGGCTGCGAGGAAACCACGACGGGTGTAATCAGGCTTCGGTCAATGGCTGCCGACAAGGCTCTCAAGTACCCGGTCGTCGCGGTCAACGACGCTGAAACCAAGATGATGTTCGACAACCGCTACGGTACAGGCCAGAGCACCCTCCACGGCATCATCAATGCTACGAACATCCTGCTGGCGGGCAAGACCGTAGTCGTAGTCGGCTACGGCTGGTGTGGCAGAGGCGTTGCTGCAAGGGCCAAGGGTATGGGTTCCAACGTAGTCGTAGTCGAGATCGAGCCACGCAAGGCGCTGGAAGCAGCAATGGACGGGTACATGGTCACGGACATGACCGAAGCGGCGAAGATCGGCGACCTGTTTATCACCGTCACGGGTGACATTTCCGTCATTCGCAAGGAGCATTTCCAGCTCATGAAGGACCAGGCGATCGTCTGTAACTCCGGCCACTTCAACGTGGAGCTGGACCTGGTGGCACTTAAGAAGCTCTCCAAGAAAGTATCCCTGGTCAAGGCAGATGTCGAGGAGTACCTGTTCAAGGACGGCCGCAGAATTTACGTGCTGGGCGAAGGCAGGCTTGTGAACCTGGCCTGTGCGTTCGGTCACCCGCCCGAGGTAATGGACATGAGTTTCGCCAACCAGGCGTTATCTGTCAAGTACATCGTGGAGAACCACAAGAAGCTCAAGAACGAGGTATACAAGGTTCCCGAGGACATAGACAACCGTGTGGCCAGGCTTAAGCTCGAGTCGATGGGCATCAAGCTGGAAAAGCTCACCGAGGAACAGGAGAAGTACCTGAGCTCCTGGAGCATGGGCACATAAGCCCTCTGTGAGGAAATAGCATGGTAGACGTCATCATGGTGGGCACCGTGGCACTGGACACGGTGCGCACACCTTTTGGCCTGGCAGAAGAAACCTTGGGCGGCTCGGCGGTTTATGCCTCAGTCGCCGCGAGTCTGTTTGCCAGCGTTGGCCTGGTGGGCGTTGTGGGCAAAGACTTCCCACAAAAACACCAGGACTTCCTTAAAACCAAGGGCGTGGACCTGACTGGCCTGGATACGCTGGACGGAGAAACGTTCCGCTGGAAGGGCTACTACGAGTACGACATGAACCAGGCCCATACCCAGGACACACAGTTAAACGTCTTATCCCGTTTTGATCCTGTGCTGCCACAGGAATACTGCGACTGTAAATATGTATTTCTGGCCAACACCGACCCGGAGATCCAGATGAAAGTGTTCAAGCAGATGAACCAGCCGAAGCTGGTCATGATGGATACGATGAACTTCTGGATAGAGAGCAAGAAAGAAGCCTTGTCCCGGATGATCGAGAAGGTCGACGTCATGCTGACCAACGATGCCGAGGCCAGGCAGTTTTGGGGAACACCCAGCTTAGTCAAGGCTGGCCGCTCCTTCCTGGAGATGGGTCCTAAGGCAGTCATCATCAAAAAGGGAGAGCACGGCGCCCTTCTTTTCACCGATGGCCAATGTTTCAGCGCCCCGGCATACCCGCTGGAAAACCTGACTGACCCCACCGGTGCAGGAGACTCCTTTGCAGGAGGCTTCATCGGCTGGCTGGCGAAGACCGATGACATCTCGCCCAGGAACATGAGGAAAGCGGTCGTTTTCGGCAGCACCATCGCGTCGTACAACGCCGAGGCCTTCAGCCTGAACCGGCTGAAAGACATCTCCCGGGACGACGTTTTCAACCGGTACATGCGGTTCCAGGACATCGCTTCCTTTTAAATTTTTTTAGAGGGCTGCAGTTCGCCGGAACCGGATAACCCGGGCAGTCCTCCACAGCTTTTTTGCGATATGAAATAAGCAGCAGGATAATCCACTTTTGCCTGGCCAGCAGGTAATCAGGAGTTCTAAGGCATACATTCATTTCAACGGTAGTTAATATTCTAGTCAGGAATCTTGATGGATGGCCAGATCGAGAAAGTCCGGGACTACCTGAACGATCTGTTCGGGAAGCCGGTCGAAGTGATTCGCATCATCCCGATAGGGGCGGAACCCGGGGAGACGGAGTTGAAAGGGTTCGGCTACGGTAAGCCGTATCTTCTCGATTTCATCTGCGAAGGAGAAGAGCGATCCGCCGTCCTTTCCTCCATGCGGGTCCAGAAGGGGTTTGGCCACGACACGTTTGCCGATCGGGCAGCCATCGCACTCTGGCAAAACACCGCTTTCAACGTGCTGCCACGCCACGTCAGATCGCTTGACGTAGGCTTTTTTACCGAATATGAAGGGCTGACAAGCGCAGGCGATGCCACCGAATTTTTTATCCTGATGGATAGAGTGAGTGGAATTGAGTATTATCGCGATCTGGATCGTATTGCTGAATCAGGATATTTCAGCCAGCTCGACCTTGACCGGGCAAATGCGCTGGCAGGTTACCTGGTTTATATCCACCAGCAGAAACACGATGATCGGGTCCTCTGGGATCGCAGGATACGAGAACTGGTAGGCTCCGGGGAATGTATAATGGGCCTGATTGATAGCTACTCGGACGATTTCGGGTTTTACAGTAAAACCGATTTTGAACGCCTCGAAAAAGAGTGCGTACGGTGGCGATGGAAGCTTAAGCCAGAATATTCGCGCCTGTCCGTAGTCCACGGTGACTACCACCCGTGGAACATCATGTTCAGGAATGGAGTTGACTTCACGGTGCTCGATCGCAGCCGTGGCGAGTACGGCGAGCCCGCAGACGACGTGGCTTGCATGAGCATGAACTATCTGTTCTATAGCTTGAGAAAATACGGCCGCCTCGAGGGAGAATTCCAACAGCTTTACGATACGTTCATGGAGACCTACCTTACCCAGACCGGAGATGTCGAGATGCTCAAATACCTGCAGCCGTTCTACGTTTTCCGGGCGCTGGTCGTAGCCAGCCCATTGTGGTATCCGGGGCTGACTCCGGAGGTGCGGACCAAGCTCTTCAATTTTATCGATAATGTGATCGTCGCTGAAGAGTTTGATTACAAGGACGTCAACAAATACCTAGAGGGGCGGTAACCTGGCCTGGGCAGCCTGGTTCACCGGCCTGCCGGGCAGCGGAAAGACCACTGTCGCCCGAGAAGCGGAAAAACGACTTTCTTCGGAAGGGCTACGTGTAAAAAGGCTTGAGTTGGATGAGATCAGGCAAGTGATTACACCTACACCCCGGTATACCGAGGAGGAACGGCAGATCGTCTATGCCGCGCTGGCATACATGGCCAAGCTGCTAACCGATGAAGGAGTCAACGTGATCATTGATGCCACCGGCAATCTCCGTCAATACCGAGACATCGCCCGCAATCTCATCCCAGATTTTGCAGAGGTGTATATCAAGTGCCCGATGGACCTCAGCATTGAGCGTGAAGCGCATCGCAAGACAGGGTTTGCGCCACAGGAGATATACGAGAAAGGTATGACCGGCCGGAGTCAGACGGTGCCAGGGTTGAATGTACCGTATGAGGAGCCTCAAGACCCGATTGTGATCATCGACACGGTAAGAACTCCCCCCGAAGGTACAGGAAAACAGGCAGCCGATGCACTAATCAATAAATACGGAGGCACACATGGATGACCTGAGGCTTGTCCGGCGAATGGCGGAGCAGGTCAGAGACGCAATAGTTCGTTATCCGTCCGAAAACCACGACTACGCGGAGGTAATCCGGGCCAGGCCGGGAGATGTGACCCGGAAAATAGACATGGCCGCAGAAGAAGCGCTGGATAAGGCAGTTGAAGCAGAGGGTATCACAGCCAAGATCATTTCAGAAGAGATCGGGGAGCGCATCGTGCCCGAGGGTGCCCGGCCGGAAATGACCCTGCTCTGTGACCCAGTGGACGGGTCTAATAATTTCATCGCAGGTTTACCCTATTACTGCACCACACTTGCCCTTTCCCATGAAACCGGTGTCGCGACATACGGTGACATCGAAGCCGCCGCAGTAGCCAGCCCCCACCTGGGCACTTTTTATGCCGCCAGAGGAAAAGGCGCCTTCAGAGACGGCCACAGGATTCACACAGGGCGAAAAGATAGCAAGCCGATATACGCCATTTACACATATAGCTCAGGACCAGTTCCACCGGGACTGATCGAGATCCAGGAACATGACTGCATAGTCCGGACTATGGGTAGTATCGCACTGGACATCTGCATGGTCGCCCAGGGGTCTTTCACCGCAGTTATCGACAGCAGGAAAAAAGTCAGCGGCTACGACGTCATGGCAGCCGGATTCATTTTGCGGGAAGCCGGCGGGGTCATAGCGTTGTTAGATAGGGGAAATATTGATGAGTTACCGCTCAGCGCCAGAGGGCTCTCGGTTCTATGCATATCGGATGAAAAGAGCCTGAAGGAGATGTATCAGGAAATTATGGCGGAGGGGCGGGCTTAAATTAGATCTTTAAGTTCTGCGTTGAATAATTCTGAGTATATTCAACTTGAATCTATGCCCTTGTATCGGCATAACTCCGCAATACGAACGCTGCGCTGTGCCAGTGCCACACAGATTTCACAGATTCTATTGGATTTCACAGATTTCTTCATATCTCACAGATGAGGTCGATTCCACAGATTCGATCAACTTTAAACTGGTGGGAATGAAAAGAAGTGTGTATCTATACTCTACAAATTTTAAAGGTATCTGTAGAATCAACTCCATCAGTGATATCGGTATCAATCTGTGAGATCTGTGTGGGTCTGGCACAGCGCAGCGTTCGTTTACCTCCTAAGGTGCAGATGCAACCTTTTCTTCACAAAATTATTTGCTGTGTTGAATAATTCAGAATTTGTACTTTATTGGACCAAGCCCTTGCATGGGCACGTCTCAGCAACACGATCGCTGCGCT